>JBEEJP010000092.1:0-7493 GCA_041169125.1 Pseudomonadota bacterium | reverse complement strand
TGGTTCAAGGTTTGTTCACGCTCGTCGTTACCGCCGCCCACACCCGCACCACGTTGGCGACCGACGGCATCAATCTCGTCAATGAAGATGATGCAAGGCGCATTCTTTTTGGCGTTTTCAAACATGTCGCGCACGCGCGCTGCGCCCACACCGACAAACATTTCAACAAAGTCAGAACCTGAAATGCTGAAGAACGGCACCTTGGCTTCACCCGCAATGCCTTTGGCCAGCAAGGTTTTACCCGTACCAGGCGGGCCAACCAGCAGCAAGCCACGTGGGATACGACCCCCGAGTTTTTGGAATTTTTGTGGGTCCTTCAAAAAGTCCACCACTTCTTTCACTTCTTCTTTGGCTTCGTCGCAACCGGCCACATCCGCAAAGGTCACTTGGTTGTTGTTCTCGTCGAGCATGCGTGCTTTGCTCTTGCCGAAGCTGAACGCACCGCCTTTGCCACCACCTTGCATCTGGCGCATGAAGTACACCCACACACCGATGAGCAACAACATGGGGCCCCAACTGACCAACAAGGTCATGAGGAGCGAGCCTTCTTCGCGGGGCTTGACATCAAACTTCACGCCGTTGGCAATCAAGTCGCCGACCAACCCACGGTCAAGGTAAGTGGCTGTTGTGCGAATCTTGCGCTCATCATTGGTGACCGCTGTGATTTCTGTGCCGCCCTGACCTTCTTGGATGGTGGCGGTCTTGATGCGTTTGGCACGAACTTCTTCTAGAAAGTCCGAGTAACCCAAATAGCCAGAGCCTGCGCCGGGACGTGTTTCAAACTGTTTGAAGACGGTGAACATCACCAACGCGATGACCAACCAAACAGCGACTTTTGAGAACCATTGATTATTCAATGTGGGCTCCGAAATAAATAAACGTACGAGATGTACTGAGATGGGCCTGATTTTAGGCGTTTCAAGCGCCAAGCACAGCTTTATTCGCTGTAAGCAGCCTTAGAAAATCAAGGGTTTTGAGGAACGCGGTTTTTCACGCCCATCCCCACCAAAAAGGTTTCACTTGATTTGTCACGGCTGGCCTTGGGTTTGATGGGTTTGACCACGCGAAATGTGTGCTTGAAAAGGTTCACCAAATCGCTGTAACCGCTGCCATGAAACAGCTTCACCACCAAAGCACCATCGTCTTTGAGGTGTTTTTGGGCAAAGTCCACGGCCAATTCAATCAAATGGGCAATACGGGTGGCATCGGTCGATTCAATCCCGGTCAAATTGGGCGCCATATCCGACACCACCACATCCACAATTCGGCCTTGCAAGGCTGCTTCGAGCTGAGCCAACACCTCTTCTTCGCGGAAGTCGCCTTGGATATAGGTCACATCTTCAATGGACTCCATCGGCAAGATATCCAAGCCAATGATGGTGCCATTCAACTCACCCACAGCAGCCCCCGTGGGTGACATGCGACGGCGCAGGTACTGGCACCAAGCCCCAGGCGTGCACCCCAAATCGACCACCACATACCCAGGCTTGATGAGGTGAAGCTGCTCGTCAATTTCCTTAAGCTTGTAAGCTGCACGCGCACGATAGCCGTCTTTTTGAGCCAGCTTGACGTAGGTGTCGTTCACATGGTCGTTGAGCCATGTTTTATTGACCTTTTTGCTTTTAGTTTTAGCTTTCAATTCATACCTCTGAGGGAGCGGGGATAATACCCGCATGCCCGCAATACAACTCACACCTGCTCAACGCAAAATTCACCGTGCCGAAGCGCACCATTTAGACCCCGTCGTCATGATTGGCAACGATGGTTTAACCCCTGCCGTCCTCAAGGAAGCCGAGATGGCCCTCAGCGCCCACGGCCTCATCAAAATTCGTGTCTTGGGTGATGACCGCCAAGCCCGCGAAGCCATGTTTGTGGCTTTGGCCGATCAGCTCAATGCAGCCCCCATTCAACACATCGGCAAGTTGTTTGTCCTTTGGCGCCCCCGCGTTGAAAAAGAACGCACGGTAGACGAAGACCGCATGGCAGGCCCACGCGATGTGAAAGTGCTCAAGTACAGCAGCCGTGGCGGCCAACGCCCCGAAGTCAAAACCTTGCGCGTACTGGGCAACCAACGCTTGACCTCAGGCGGTCAAGTCAAACGTGCCAAACCGAAAAAGATTTCGGTCAAAAAACGTAGCTTGGGTTAATCCTGCGAGGCTGAGCTTGCTGCATCGGCAAGCTCATGCGGGACCGGACACACAGCCCACAGTGTTTTTCCTGCACACACCCACTGCAAGGCATACAAAGCCGTGCCGAGGTTGTGCCACAAGGCCATGTTGTCACGGGCCACGATGTGGGGTTTGACCGCCACCTCGATCAGCAAAGCACACAGCATCCCCCCGATCACCCAAGGCGATGGTGTGTGAGAACCCTCTGGGTTTGATGAACGTTGAGCCGCCAGCAAAAGCAGCAAGCCACACAGCAGTGACAACCACGACTGCGCCGTGAACAGCTTGGCGGCCATTTGTCCTGCAATGGCGGGGGTTTCTAAATGCACAAAAAGCATGGGCACCACCATGAAGCCCACCGCGCACAAACTGCCCCACCACAGCGCAGCGAGAAAAACTTGCAGCCGCGCCATGTGAGGAAGGCTTAGAGGTAAGAGACCTTGACCACTTCGTAGTGCTTGATGCCGCCAGGCGCCTGCACCTCGGCCACATCGCCCTCTTCCTTGCCAATCAAGGCGCGAGCAATGGGGCTGCTGATGTTGATGAGGCCGAGTTTCAAGTCGGCTTCGTCTTCACCCACGATTTGATAGGTCACTTTGTCGCCGGTGTCTTCGTCTTCCAACGCCACCGTGGCGCCAAACACCACACGACCCCCGGCATCGAGTGACGCTGGGTCAATGATTTGCGCCACCGACAACTTGCCTTCAATTTCTTGAATGCGGCCT
Organism: Pseudomonadota bacterium; assembly: GCA_041169125.1. Lineage (GTDB taxonomy): Bacteria > Pseudomonadota > Gammaproteobacteria > Burkholderiales > Burkholderiaceae_C > Limnohabitans. The sequence continues at coordinate 4,600 of JBEEJP010000092.1, read as the reverse complement.
TCAATGAAACCTTGACGGTCTTTGGCTGCGTCGTACTCGGCGTTTTCGCTCAAGTCGCCTTGTGCGCGTGCTTCGGCAATCGCTGCAATGACGTTGGGACGCTCAACGGTTTTGAGCTTGTGCAACTCATCCTTGAGCTTCTCGGCACCACGCTTGGTGATAGGAACTGTACTCATCGTGTGTCCTTAAGCGGTCAATTGCGCATGCATCTCTTGAACCGAGATGACATCCAACTTGTCCATGTACTTCATACCTTCCACGGCTGCTTCTGCGCCTGCAATGGTCGTGAAGGTGGTCACACGGTTGAGCAATGCCGAGGTACGAATGTGACGTGAATCAGCAATCGCATTGCGACGCTCTTCCACCGTGTTGATGACCAACACCACTTCGTTGTTCTTGATGCTGTCCACAATGTGTGGGCGCCCTTCTGTGACCTTGTTCACCACTTCGCAAGGCACCCCGGCCTCTTGAATGGCAGAGGCGGTCCCTTTGGTGGCAATGAGCTCAAAGCCCAAACCCGACAGCTGACGCGCCACTTCAATCGCGCGTGGCTTGTCGTTGTTCTTCACAGAGATGAACACCTTGCCTGTCGAGCGACCATCGGCATCGCGCGGGCGAGGCAACTTGGTACCCGCACCCAATTGGCTCTTCACAAAGGCTTCGCCAAAGGTTTTGCCCACGCCCATGACTTCGCCCGTGGACTTCATCTCGGGGCCGAGGATGGTGTCTACGCCTGGAAATTTCACAAACGGGAACACTGCTTCTTTCACACTGAAATAAGGGGGCGTGACTTCTTGGGTGATGCCTTGCGAGGCAAGGGTTTGCCCCGCCATGCAACGTGCTGCAACCTTGGCCAACTGGATACCCGTGGCTTTGGACACATAGGGCACCGTGCGTGAGGCGCGTGGGTTGACTTCCAACACGTAGATGACGTCTTTGCCGTCCACGTGTTGAATCGCGAACTGCACGTTCATCAAACCCACCACATTCAAAGCACCGGCCATGGCAGCCGATTGACGCTTGAGTTCAGTGACCGTGGCTTCTGACAACGAGTAAGGCGGGAGTGAACATGCAGAGTCACCGCTGTGCACACCCGCTTGTTCGATGTGCTCCATCACGCCACCGATGAAGGTCTTGCCTTCTGGGTCGCGCAAACAATCCACATCACACTCGATGGCATCGTTCAAGAAACGGTCCAACAGCACGGGCGAGTCGTTCGACACCTTGACCGCTTCACGCATGTAGCGCTCGAGGTCGCGTTGCTCGTGCACGATTTCCATCGCACGGCCACCCAACACATAGCTGGGACGCACCACCAAGGGATAGCCCAACTCGGCGGCTTTCTCAAGCGCCTCAGTTTCGGTACGTGCCGTGGCGTTGGGCGGCTGACGCAGACCGAGGTCTTGCAACAGCTTTTGGAAACGCTCACGGTCTTCGGCCGCGTCAATCATGTCTGGGCTGGTGCCAATGATGGGCACACCCGCTGCTTCCAAACCAAGCGCCAACTTCAAAGGTGTTTGACCACCGTATTGAACGATCACGCCGGTTGGCTTTTCTTTGTCCACGATTTCAAGCACGTCTTCGAGCGTGAGTGGCTCGAAGTACAGGCGATCTGAGGTGTCGTAGTCGGTGGACACAGTCTCTGGGTTGCAGTTGACCATGATGGTTTCGTAGCCGTCTTCGCGCATGGCGAGCGCAGCGTGAACGCAGCAGTAGTCAAACTCAATGCCTTGGCCGATGCGGTTAGGACCACCACCGAGCACCATGATTTTCTTGTTGTCGGTTGGTTCGGCTTCGCACTCGCCGTCTCCGTGGCCTTCGTAGCATGAATACATATAGGCCGTGTCGGTTGAGAACTCAGCCGCACAGGTGTCCACGCGTTTGTAAACAGGGCGAATGTTGAGTTCGTGACGACGTGCACGCACCGCGTGTTCGGTGGTCTTGAGCAACTTGGCCAAGCGGCGATCTGAGAAGCCCTTCTTCTTCAGTGTGCGCAACTCTTGCGCAGAAATCGCTTCGAGCGTCGTTGTTTCCAACTCCAACTCAATCTTCACGATCTCTTCGATTTGCACCAAGAACCAACGGTCAATCTTGGTCAGCGAGAACACTTCTTCAACGCTCATCCCTTGCGCAAACGCATCACCCACGTACCAAATGCGCTCGGGGCCTGGCTCGCCCAGTTCTTTCTCAAGCACTTCACGGTCTTGGGTTTTTTCGTTCATGCCATCCACGCCCACTTCCAAACCACGCAGGGCTTTTTGGAAGGACTCTTGGAAGGTGCGGCCCATCGCCATCACCTCGCCCACCGATTTCATTTGGGTGGTCAAGCGGCTGTCAGCGGTAGGGAATTTTTCAAACGCAAAACGTGGAATCTTGGTGACCACGTAGTCGATCGAAGGCTCAAACGATGCGGGTGTGGCACCGCCCGTGATTTCGTTGCGCAATTCGTCGAGTGTGTAACCCACGGCCAACTTGGCGGCAACTTTCGCAATCGGGAAACCCGTGGCTTTAGACGCTAAGGCGGATGAACGCGACACACGGGGGTTCATCTCAATGACGACCATGCGACCGTCTTTGGGGTTGATGGAGAACTGCACGTTCGAGCCGCCCGTGTCCACACCAATTTCGCGCAACACAGCCAACGAGGCGTTACGCAAAATTTGATATTCCTTGTCGGTCAAAGTTTGTGCAGGCGCCACCGTGATGGAGTCGCCCGTGTGCACACCCATCGGGTCTAAGTTTTCGATCGAGCAAATGATGATGCAGTTGTCCGCTTTGTCGCGCACCACTTCCATCTCGTACTCTTTCCAACCGAGCAACGATTCTTCAATCAACAACTCGTTGGTCGGCGAGGCTTCTAAGCCGCGCTTACAGATGATCTCGAATTCTTCTGGGTTGTAGGCAATGCCGCCCCCGGTACCGCCCAAGGTGAAACTGGGGCGAATGACGGTGGGGAAGCCCACGCGCTTTTGCACATCCCATGCTTCTTCCATGCTGTGGGCAATGCCTGAACGTGCAGAGCCCAGACCAATCTTGGTCATCGCATCTTTGAACTTCAAGCGGTCTTCGGCTTTGTCGATGGCTTCTGGCGTGGCACCAATCAGCTCAACTTTGTACTTAGCCAACACGCCGTGGTGCCACAAGTCCAACGCACAGTTGAGCGCGGTTTGGCCACCCATGGTGGGCAAAATAGCGTCTGGTCGCTCTTTGGCAATGATCTTCTCGACCGTTTGCCATGTGATGGGTTCGATGTAGGTGACGTCTGCAGTGGCAGGGTCGGTCATGATCGTGGCGGGGTTGCTGTTGATCAAGATGACCTTGTAGCCCTCTTCACGCAAGGCTTTACACGCTTGCACACCCGAGTAGTCGAATTCACACGCCTGACCAATGATGATCGGGCCTGCGCCGATGATGAGAATACTTTTAATGTCGGAACGCTTGGGCATGATTATTTCGCCTCCATCAGTTTGATGAAGCGGTCAAAGAGGTAAGCAATGTCGTGCGGGCCTGGCGATGCTTCAGGGTGACCTTGGAAGCAAAACGCAGGCTTGTCGGTACGGGCCAAGCCTTGCAAAGTGCCGTCAAACAACGACACGTGGGTCGCACGCAAGTTGGCAGGCAATGATTTTTCGTCCACCGCAAAACCGTGGTTTTGGCTGGTGATGGACACACGACCTGAGTCGAGGTCTTTCACAGGGTGGTTGGCACCGTGGTGACCAAACTTCATCTTGAACGTTTTCGCCCCACTGGCCAAGGCCATGATTTGGTGACCCAAGCAAATACCAAAAGTGGGAATGCCGGTTTCGATCAACTCAGCCGCCGCCGCAATGGCGTAGTCGCAAGGCTGAGGATCCCCTGGGCCGTTGGACAAGAAGATGCCGTCTGGTTTGTGCTTGAGCACGTCAGCTGCGGGCGTCTTGGCTGGCACCACGGTGACTTTGCAGCCGCGCTGGGCCAACATGCGCAAGATGTTTTTCTTCACGCCAAAGTCATACGCGACCACATGGAACTTCGGTGCGGTCAAGTTGCCATAGCCTTCACCCAAGGTCCATTCGGTTTGCGTCCACTCGTACGATTTGGACACCGTGACTTTTTGTGCCAAATCGAGGCCGGCCATGTTGGGCGCGCCTTTGGCCGCGGCCACGGCTTGGTCGATCACAGCCTGCGTGACTTCTTGACCTTTGGCCAAGCCCACAATCGCGCCGTTTTGCGCACCTTTGGTGCGCAAGATGCGTGTGAGTTGACGTGTGTCGATGTTGGCAATGGCCACCGTACCTGCATCGGTCAAATAAGACGACAGGGTTTGGTTGGAACGGAAGTTACTGGCGACCAATGGCAAGTCTTTGATGATCAAGCCAGCAGCATGGACTTTGTCAGCTTCGATGTCTTCCACGCTGACGCCGTAGTTACCGATGTGCGGGTACGTCAAGGTGACGATCTGCTGGCAGTAGCTGGGGTCGGTGAGGATTTCCTGATAGCCGGTGAGTGAGGTGTTGAACACCACTTCGCCGACTGTAGAGCCCGAGGCTCCGATCGAGTTGCCGATAAAGACCGTGCCGTCTGCGAGCGCCAAGATGGCGGGCGGGAAGGTTCCCTGAAG
>JBEEJP010000091.1:0-7543 GCA_041169125.1 Pseudomonadota bacterium | reverse complement strand
TGTTGCAGTGCGACGAAATCAACATGGGCTTGACCAGCAGCTTGGCCATGACACCTGCGGCGAGCGTGAGCGGCTTTTACTTGGCGCACCCCGAGGCGACCTACTTCAACGTGGGCCGCATCGGCGATGACCAAGTGCAAGACTTGGCGCAACGCCAAGGCGTGGCGGTGAAAGATTTAGAGCGTTTGCTGGCGCCTAATTTGTGAGGTTCACAGGCGGGGGTGTTTCTGGGCCGACCACAACGCGGCCACGCCAATCAGGCTGACGACGAACATCAGCCACACACCGTGGGTGTAGCCTGCTTCGGCAGACCACATCACCCCCATCAACCACGGAGCCGCTGCACGTGCCAGCGCCATGGGTAGGCCCAGCAAACCGTTCAAGCTGCCCATGTGTTCGCGGCTGACGTACTGTGCGATGACCGTGCCTTTGACGATGGTCAACATGCCGTTGCCCAAGCCATACAGCACCACAAACCACACGCCCCATGCGCCGTGGCCTGCACCGATGAGCAGCGATAAAAACCCAAGCGGAATCAACACCGTGACCCAGCGGTTGGTGGTGTGGACATCCACACGGTGTTCGGCCACATACAAACCGATGCGCCCCATCACCTGCAACACACCGATGCTCGCAGGCACTGCAATGGCCCATGCTTCAGCCATGCCGCTTTCGCGTAACAAGCTCACCATGTGTGCGGGCAATGCAGATGTCACCCCCATGAGCAACACCACAAACGTGGCCAGTTGCCAAAACTGAGGCTGGCGCACATAGCGCCACAGCAAAGCACGGTCGGTGCGGGGCGATGCCAACATCTGACGCTGCGGCGCATCACGCAGCAGCCACCCGTGCACGGGGACGCACACCAGCAGATGCATGACGCCCAGCACACACACCGTATCGCGCCAACCCAAAGTTGCCATCAGCCATGCCACGAGCGGTATGAACACTGTGCTGGCCAACCCTCCCAAGAACGTGAGGATGATGATGGCGCGTCTGAAATGCTGTGCAAACCGACGCGTCAGCACCGCAAATGCGGGCGGATACAAGGTGCCTGCCAAGCCCGCACCTAACAATGTCCAAACCCCATACAACTCGGCGACGCTGTCGATGCGGCTGTGCAACAAAAACGTCACGCCAATCAGCAAGGAGCCGCCCGTCATCACGGCGCGCTCATGCCCGCGGTCAATCCAGCGGCCTACTGCAAAGGCCAATAGGCCCTCGGTCAACAGCATCAAGCTGAAAGCCAAAGACGATTCAGCGCGATCCATGCCCAGCGCCTGCTCGAGGGGAACCATCAAGAGCGCAAAGCCGTAAAACACGCTGCCCCAACTGATGAGTTGAAGCAGCGAAAGTGCCCATACGAAACGAGCATCCCGTGCACTGAAGTGAGACTGCGGCATGGCGAACAATGATACGCAGTGCCCTTCACCATTGCTCAGTGGCTGAACAACACGCGCCGGTATTGCATGGCCTCGGCCACATGCGCCGTTTGCACCGTCACACTGTCGGCCAAATCTGCAATGGTGCGCGCCACGCGCAGTGCACGGTGCGTGCTGCGACTGGACCAGCCCATTTTTGTCGCTGCGCTTTGCAAAAACACGGCAGCGTCACAGTCTAAGTGCATGTGCGTCTCTAGGGCCAGACCCTGCAGTGCTTGGTTGGAGGTGCCTTGCCGCGCATGTGCACGTGCATGGGCTGCGAGACAGCGTGCGCGCACCGTGGCGGTGGACTCGCCGGCACCGGCGTGCATCAACACCTCGGGGGCGAGCGCAGGGACTTCAACTTGTAAATCAATCCGGTCCAGCAAGGGGCCGCTGAGCTTGCTTTGGTAGCGCGCCACTTGGTCGGGGGTGCAGCGGCACGTCTTGCCGCTGGCGCCAAGGTAACCACAGGGGCAAGGGTTCATGGCCGCAATGAGTAAAAACTTGGCCGGAAACTTGGCTTGTGTGGCCGCGCGCGAGATGGTGATGTGACCATTCTCTAAAGGTTCGCGCAAGGCCTCCAGTGCGCTGCGTTTGACTTCGGCCAGTTCATCCAGAAACAAGACACCGTGATGGGCCAAAGAAATTTCACCAGGCCGCGGTGGTGTGCCCGCGCCCACCAGCGCCACCGATGTGGCCGTGTGGTGGGGGCTGCGGGTGGGGCGTTGTTGCCATTGGTCCAATTCAAAACGACCGGCCAAGCTGGCCACGGCGGCGCTTTCGAGGGCTTCATCCAAGGTCATGTCGGGCAACAAGCCCGCGAAGCGTTGGGCCAGCATGGATTTGCCGGTGCCCGGTGGGCCCACCAAAAGAAGAGAGTGCCCGCCCGCTGCGGCGATCTCTAGGGCTCGCCTCGGTCCGGCTTGGCCTTTGACATCGGCAAGGTCTGGCGTGCGTGAATGCGGAGTCCCGTGGCATGAAGGGGGCGTTATGCGGCACCAACCGTCCAGGGTGCGTGCGTCGGACTTGGCAAAGTACGCCACCACATCGTTCAAATGCTGCGCGCGGTAGACCTCTGCGGTGGGCACCAAGGCGGCCTCTTCGGCGCTGCCCGCAGGCAACACCAAACGTGTGCGCACACCGCTGCCGCGCAAGGCCAGCCCCATGGCCAGTGCCCCGCGTACGGGGCGCAACTCGCCGGAGAGCGACAGCTCGCCAGCAAATTCGTGCTGGGCCAGTGCGGCTACATCTAGGTGCCCGCTGGCCGCCAAAATGCCCAACGCAATCGGCAAATCAAAGCGCCCCGAGTCTTTGGGTAAATCGGCGGGCGCCAAATTCACGGTGATTCGTTTGTTGTTGGGAAACTCCAAACCTGCGTTTTGAATGGCGCAGCGCACCCGCTCACGCGCCTCTTTGACCTCGGTGTCGGCCAGACCCACGAGCGTGAAGCTGGGCAACCCATTGGCCAAGTGCACCTCGACCGTGACGGCCGGAGCTTGTAAACCCAACAAGGCGCGGCTGTGAATCAAAGCAAGCGACATACAACTTCTAGTTCCAAGGGTTCTCCCCATTGCGGGGCAGTTAGTACGAAGTGACGCACCAATGACGTGCACGAAAATGGCATGGTCGTCAGACTACTGCATCACTTTGGGTCACAGAGCTAGTCAAGAGCGCACTTTTGTGGATTTCAACGCTGGCACGGACCCTGCTAAGTAGGTGTATCCCTCTTAATTGTTTCAATGGAGAAAAACTATGAACATCAAATCAAAAATCGTATTGGCCATCTTGGCTACTTCTTCGGCTGCCTTTGCGCAAACCGCGCCTGCTGCACCTGAAGTCACTTACAACGTGGGCGTCGTGAGCCAATACCGTTACCGCGGTATCGCACAAACCAAAGGTGATGCTGCTTTGCAAGGCGGTGCAGATTACGCCAATGCCAATGGTTTTTATGCAGGCGCTTGGGGTTCGACCATCAAGTGGATCAAGGATGCGGCTAACACAGGGCACGCCGGCGAAACCAAAGGTCCAGTGGAGTTGGATCTCTATGGTGGTTACAAATTTGAAGCCGCTGGCTTGGGTTTTGATGTGGGTTATTTGCGTTACCAATACGTAGGCAACACGCTGAAGAACAGCACTTACACAACATACGTCAACGCCAATACCGACGAAGTCTATGGCGCAGCCACTTATGGTGTGACCACATTGAAGTACTCGTACGCAACATCTGACTTGTTTGGGTACACCAACTCCAACGGCAGCACCTACTGGGACTTGAGCGCTACCTACGACTTGGGCCAAGGCTACACATTGGTGCCACATGCGGGTCGCCAAGTGGTGAAAAACCACGACGCCAACAGCTACACCGATGTGGCATTGACCGTGAACAAAGACCTCGGCGATGGCTTGTCAGCCAGCGTTGCGGCCATCCGTACCAACCGCAAAGGCGACAGCAATTTCGCCTCTAACTTGACAAGCTACGACACAGCGAAAAACACCTTGGTCGTGGGCGTTAAGTACGGTTTCTAAATCTAGCTAATCGTCTTCTTCAGGAGCAACCATGAAACTCATCACCGCCATCATCAAACCCTTCAAGCTGGACGAGGTCCGTGAAGCCCTCTCCCAGATTGGGGTGCAAGGCATCACTGTGACGGAAGTCAAAGGCTTCGGTCGCCAAAAAGGGCACACCGAGTTGTATCGCGGCGCTGAGTACGTGGTTGACTTCTTGCCCAAGGTGAAGCTCGAAGCCGCGGTCGACGCCGAACACGTGGACCGCGCCATTGAAGCCATTGAAGGTTCTGCACGCACCGGAAAAATTGGCGACGGCAAGATTTTTGTTTACGACTTAGAGCAAGTTGTTCGCATCCGCACCGGGGAAACAGGACCCGAAGCACTTTAAGAAAGAAGACCCATCATGACTAAACTTTTCGCCTATCTGGCCATAGGCGGTGGCCTCCTTTTGTCTGGAAGCGCCGTTTTGGCCCAAGCTGCCCCCGAAGCAGCCGCTGCAGTTGCCGCCATCCCTAACAAGGGTGACACCGCATTTATGACGATCTCCACCTTGTTGGTGATCTTGATGACCATCCCCGGCTTGGCTTTGTTCTACGGTGGTTTGGTACGCAGCAAAAACATGTTGTCTGTGTTGATGCAAGTGTTTGTGGTGAGTTCGCTCATCTATGTGTTGTGGTCCATCTACGGCTACTCTGTCGCGTTCACCGGTGGCGTGCCTGGCATGTTCCAACAAGTGTTTGGCGGCTTTGACAAGTTGTTCCTCAAAGGCATCACGCCTGACTCCATTGCTGCCACGTTCAGCAAAGGTGTGGTGATTCCTGAGTTCACCTTCGCTGCGTTCCAAGCCACGTTTGCGGCCATCACCTGCACCTTGATCGTGGGCTCGTTTGCTGAGCGCATCAAGTTCTCTGCGGTGTTGTTGTTCAGCGTGTTGTGGTTCACCTTCAGCTACTTGCCTGTGGCCCACATGGTTTGGTATTGGGACGGCCCTGACGCCATCACCGATGCTGCAACACTGGAAACCGTGACAGCTGCCGCTGGCTGGTTGTGGGCCAAGGGTGCATTGGACTTCGCGGGCGGTACCGTGGTGCACATCAACGCTGCGGTGGCTGGCTTGGTCGGTGCCTATATGGTGGGCAAGCGCGTGGGCTACGGCAAAGAGTCCATGGCGCCTCACAGCCTGACCTTGACCATGGTCGGTGCCTCGCTCTTGTGGGTGGGTTGGTTTGGCTTCAACGCGGGTTCTAACCTCGAAGCCAACGGTGTCGCAGCGCTCGCGTTCGTCAACACCTTGGTCGCCACAGGCGCCGCCACACTGGCTTGGATTGCGGGTGAAGCGATGTCCAAAGGCAAGGCCTCTATGTTGGGTGCAGCCTCGGGTGCGGTGGCAGGTTTGGTGGCCATCACCCCAGCGTGCGGTTTTGTGGGCCCCATGGGTGCCATCGTGATCGGTTTCGCGGGTGGCTTCTTTGGCCTGTGGGGTGTGAATGGTTTGAAACGCCTCTTGGGCGCTGACGACTCACTCGACGTGTTCGGTGTGCACGGTGTCTGCGGTATCTTGGGCGCGTTGTTGACGGGCGTGTTTGCTGCCCCATCGCTCGGCGGGACAGGCGTGTTCGACTACGTGGCCAATGCCGTCAACCCTGACTACTCGATCGTGGATCAAGTCATCATCCAAGCCACAGCGGTGGGCACCACCATCCTCTGGTCGGCCGTGGTCTCTTTGGTGGCCTACAAGCTGGTTGACATGGTCTTGGGCTTGCGTGTGACCGAAGAAGAAGAGCGCGAAGGCTTGGACATCAGCTCACACGGCGAATCGGCCTACCACCGTTAATTTTTCAAGTACTTCAAGTTTTCCTTGGACTTCACAGCCCGCCTCCTCGGCGGGCTTTTTTTATGGGCGCTTGGCTGGCTGGCTTGATCTGTCGCCTGTGTGGCAAGGGCAAGCGATTTTTGATGGCCCTGTGCAAAAAATTCAAAACCCGCAGCACACCTAACCGCTACCATGAGGGCCATGCAAGACACGCAGCCCCACACCCTTCAAGATTTCACCGATCGAATTCTTCACGCCGCTCAAACGGGTCAACCTCTGCGCTTGCGTGGCGGTGGTACCAAAGACTTTTTAGCTCAGTCGCTCCAAGGCGAGGTGCTTGACACCCGCGCGTACAGCGGCATCTTGAGCTATGAGCCCAGTGAGCTGGTCATCACCGTGCGTGCTGGCACGCCGTTGGCAGAGGTCGAGGCCGCATTGGTCGATAAGGGGCAGAGTTTTGCCTTTGAGCCACCGCACTTGGGTGAAGGCGCCACCATCGGCGGCATGGTGGCGGCTGGGCTCGCAGGCCCAGCACGAGCCAGCGTGGGCACCGTGCGCGACTTTGTGTTGGGCGCACGTCTGATCAACGGCAAGGGCGAACACCTCACCTTTGGTGGCCAAGTGATGAAGAACGTGGCGGGCTACGACGTCTCACGCCTGTTGGCCGGTAGCTGGGGTCAGTTGGGCCTCATCACTGAGGTGTCGTTGAAGGTGTTGCCTGTGGCGCCGGGTGAGGCGACGTTGGTGTGTGCAGGCGTGTCGCAAGCACAGGCCTTGGCGCTCATCAACCAATGGGGTGGCCAGCCCTTGCCTTTGAACGCCAGCGCGTGGGTGTACGACACCACGGCCAATCCGGCGCAAGACTTTTTCTTTGTGCGTTTGCGCGGAGCCGTTGCTGCAGTGGATGCTGCCGTGGTCAAGATGAGTGCCGATGTGCAAGCCTTGGGCGCACAAGTGACGCGCATGAATCCACAAGAGGTGGCCGATGATTGGCGTGCCAGTGGCGAGCAAACCCTGGACTTTTTCAAAGCACCCAGCGCACAAGATTGTTTGTGGCGCTTGAGCGTGCCGCAAACCGCACCCGTGTTGGATGTGCGTGTGAACGGCATGCCATGTGCGCAATACATCGAGTGGCACGGTGCACAACGTTGGTTGTGGGCTCCGGCATCAGCGGCTATGCACGTGCGCGATGCTGCGGTGCAGGCGGGTGGCCATGCCACCTTGTTTCGCACCAGCAGCGCCCACGGCGATGCCGACAAACAGGTGGGTGTGTACACCCCACTGAATGCCGTGCAGCAACGCATTCAAAACGAACTCAAAAAACAGTTTGACCCAGCGGGCATCTTCAACCCGGGTCGCGTCTAACTCACAAAGCCTCACATGCAAACCAACCTGGCCCCTCAATACGTTGGCACACCCGAAGGTGAACAAGCCGAAGCCATTTTGCGCAAGTGCGTGCACTGCGGTTTTTGCACGGCGACGTGCCCCACCTACCAGTTGCTAGGCGATGAACTCGATGGCCCACGTGGACGCATCTATTTGATGAAACAGGTGTTTGAAGGCGCCACGCCCACGCGTGCCACGCAACAACACTTGGACCGTTGCCTCACTTGCCGCAACTGCGAAAGCACCTGCCCCAGCGGCGTGCAATACGGCCACTTGGTGGACGTCGGCCGCAAGGTGGTGGATGCCCAAGTGCCGCGCCCGATGGGCGAGCGCGTCATGCGTTGGGCTTTGAAAGAGGGCCTCACCTCACCCTTGTTCGCTCCCGCCATGAAACTTGGCCAAGCGGTGCGTG
>JBEEJP010000090.1:0-7551 GCA_041169125.1 Pseudomonadota bacterium | reverse complement strand
GCGCCCACCACAGGAATTGCCAACCAGTAGTTGACGCCCAAGCCATCCACCAAAGTGAGGCCGACCAAAGCGCCCAACATCAAGGCTTCGCCTTGACCAAAATTCAAAGTATCAGACGTTGCAAAGGTGAGCTGATAGCCAAACGCGATGACCGCGTAAATCATGCCCAACGCAATGCCGCTGTAAATCAGTTGCAACAGGATTTCCATAAATGCGCTCTATTTCTTGTTGATTGCTCAATACAGAAAAAAGCACCGTACTTGGTTGCTCACGCAAAAAGTACGGTGCTGAGGAGTATAAGAATTACTTCTTAGCAGGCTGCTTGGCAGCCTTGGTACGAATGTCAGAACCTTTCTTGCGGTCTTCTTCGTAGGCGTACACCACGCGGCTGCCCTTGACTTCACCGAACACGGGAATGTTGGCCGTGATGGCTTCGTGGTCGTCGTGTGTGAATGGCTTGTCGTAAGTCGTCACAACACCTTCGACTTTGGTTTGCAAGTTTTCCAAAGCTTCACGCACTTTAGGACCTTCTGTGGTGCCTGCTTGCTTGATCGCAGCAGCCAACAAGTAGACCGAGTCGTAACCTTGAGCGGCAGACACGGGTGAGTCAATGCGGTTGTTCTTTGGCTTGAAGGTCTTCAAGTAGCTGTCGATGAAGGCCTTGCGCTTGACGGTGTTGGGCTCTTGAATGAAGGTTTGTGGCATGCGCGCACCTTCACCGCCAGGGCCTGCGTTGTCAATGAAGTTGGCCATTGACAAAGTCCAGCTACCGATCATTGGAACTTTCCAGCCCAACTTGGTCATGCCGTTGGCGATTTGCGCCAACTCTGGGCCAATCGCGTAAGTCAGAATGGCTTCAGCACCCGCCTCTTTGGCCTTGAGCAACTGAGCGGTCATGTCCACGTCTTTCACGTTGAACTTTTCAACCGCCACGGCTTTCACGCCTTTGGCAGTCAAGGCTTTTTCCAAATCTTCACGGCCGAGTTGGCCGTAGTTGGTGGAGTCAGCCAAGATAGCCACTTTCTTGAAGCCACGGCGTGTGATCGCCTCTTCCACGATCATCGGCGCTTGAATGCTGTCGTGCGCGGCATTGCGGAAGATGTAGTTGTCTGGGAACTCAGGGGCTTTGAACTGCTGCGTCACGATCGAGCCAGTGGCCACGTTGTTGAACACAGGAATCTTGGCTTCTTGGTAGAAGCGCTGCGATGCCAATGACACACCGGTGTTGATGAAGCCGAGGGTGGCCACCACTTGTTCTTTGTTGATCAGCTCTTGGGCAATTTGCACGCCGCGCTCGTTTTTGGCTTCGTCATCACGTTCGACGAGTTGCAATTGCTTGCCCAACACGCCGCCAGCCTTGTTGATCTCTGCCGTGGCCAAACGCACGCCATCGCGCATGCTCACGCCCATGGAGGACGAACCGCCGGTGTAGGGGCCAGACACGCCAATTTTGATGGTGTCCGCAGCGCTGGCCAAGCCAGCGGCAAACATCATCGAGGCGATGGCGGTTAATTTCAAAGTACGAATCATGGTGTCTCCTAAAACGTGAATGATTTCGAAAAAATACAAGCGCGATTCTGAACGTCTTAGACAGTTTGCAAAGCCCCCAGACGTACGTAAAACTACGATTTAGTCACAACGGAGACGGGTGAAAACCCTAGGATTGACGCCGTTTGCAAGGGTTTTTGAGCAAAATTCACAAAGCACCGCTATGATTGACGTTTACGTAAACGTAAACTCGAATTTCCGCTTCACCTCCCGTTTTTCCGGAGACCTCTGATGTCTGACCTTTCCGCCGAATTCCAAGCCCTCGCCAACTACAAGCCCACACAAAAAGTGCGCTTCGTCACCGCAGCCTCTTTGTTTGACGGGCATGACGCGGCCATCAACATCATGCGCCGCATCTTGCAGGGCATGGGCGCTGAAGTGATTCACTTGGGCCACAACCGTTCGGTCGATGAGGTGGTGACCGCCGCGTTGCAAGAAGACGTGCAAGGCATTGCCATCAGCTCGTACCAAGGCGGCCACGTGGAGTACTTCAAGTACATGGTCGACTTGCTGCGCCAACGCGGAGGCGAACACATCCAAGTGTTTGGCGGCGGCGGCGGTGTGATCGTGCCCCCTGAAATCAAAGAACTGCAAGCCTATGGCGTGACCCGCATTTACAGCCCCGAAGACGGCCAAAAAATGGGCCTGCAAGGCATGATTGGCGAGATGATCATGCGCTGCGACAAAGACTTGTCGGGCTACGCCCCCAAGGCGGTCAAAGAGATTCAAGGCCATGACGAAATGGCTTGGCGTCGCTTGGCGCAGCTCATCACCGCACTCGAAAACGACAAAGCCGACGCCAAGCTGGTCGACGCTGTGCGCAAAGAAGCCGCCAAGCACAAAGTGCCTGTGCTTGGCATCACCGGCACGGGCGGTGCGGGCAAGTCGTCGCTCACCGACGAGTTGGTGCGTCGCATCCGTTTGGACCAAGGCGACGCGCTGCGCATTGCCGTCATCTCCATCGACCCCTCACGCCGCAAGAGCGGTGGCGCCTTGCTGGGTGACCGCATTCGCATGAATGCCATTGGTCCGTGGAGCAGTGGCTCGCGTGTGTTTATGCGTTCGCTGGCCACACGCGACTTTGGCAGCGAAATCAGCGCGGCCTTGCCCGATGTGCTGGCTGCCGCCAAGTGCGCAGGCTTTGACCTCATCATTGTGGAAACCTCCGGCATTGGCCAAGGCGACGCCGCCATCGTGCCGCACGTGGATGTGCCCATGTATGTGATGACACCCGAGTTTGGCGCCGCCAGCCAGCTTGAAAAAATCGACATGCTCGACTTTGCCGAGTTCATTGCCATCAACAAGTTTGACCGCAAAGGCGCCAGCGACGCGCTGCGCGATGTGGCCAAGCAAGTGCAACGCAACAAAGAAGCGTGGCACACCCCGACCGAGCAAATGCCTGTGTTTGGCACCATGGCTGCACGCTTCAACGACGACGGCGTGACCGCCTTGTACCAAGCCCTCAAGGGGCGCCTGACCGAGCTGGGCCTCACCTTCAAAGAAGGTCGTTTGCCTGTGGTGAACGTGCGCCACAGCAGCAACCAAACTCCCGTGGTGCCTGCCTCCCGCATCCGCTATTTGGCTGAAATTTCTGACACCGTGCGTGGCTACAAAAAACGTGCACGCACACAGGCCAAATTGGCGCGCGAAATTCAACAATTGCGTGAAGCCGCACGCATGTTGGCCGAAGGCAAACCCGACCGCGCTAAAGCCGCTGAAGCAGCCATCGACTTGGCCGTCAAACGCGAAGAAAGCTTCGGCCTGGCCGAGCGCAAGCTCTTGGCCCAGTGGCCCGACATGCAAAAAGCCTATTCAGGCGACGAATACCTGGTGAAAATTCGTGACAAAGAAATTCGCACCGCGCTCACCACCAAATCCCTCAGCGGCACCACCATCCGCAAAGTGGCCTTGCCACAGTACGAAGACCACGGCGAAATTTTGAAGTGGCTCATGCTCGACAACGTGCCCGGCAGCTACCCCTACACCGCGGGCACCTTCGCCTTCAAGCGTGAAGGCGAAGACCCCACCCGTATGTTTGCGGGCGAAGGCGACCCCTTCCGCACCAACCGCCGCTTCAAGCTCGTGAGCGAAGGCATGGACGCCAAGCGCTTGTCCACCGCGTTTGACTCGGTCACGCTCTACGGCAACGACCCCAACCCACGCCCAGACATCTACGGCAAAGTGGGCAACTCGGGCGTGAACGTGGCCACCTTGGATGACATGAAGGTGTTGTACGACGGCTTTGATTTGTGCAACCCCACCACCAGCGTGTCGATGACCATCAATGGCCCCGCACCGTCGATCTTGGCGATGTTCATGAACACCGCCATTGACCAAAACATTGACAAGTTCAAAAAGGACAACGGTCGTGACCCGACCGAAACCGAAACCGCCAAGATCAAAGAGTGGGTGTTGCAAAACGTGCGCGGCACGGTGCAAGCCGACATCTTGAAAGAAGACCAAGGCCAGAACACCTGCTTGTTCTCGACCGAGTTCAGCTTGAAGGTCATGGGTGACATTGCCCAGTACTTTGTGCACAACCAAGTGCGCAACTTCTACAGCGTGTCCATCAGCGGGTACCACATTGCCGAAGCAGGCGCGAACCCGATTTCGCAATTGGCCTTCACACTGTCCAACGGCTTCACATTTGTGGAAGCCTACTTGGCACGCGGCATGCACATCGACGACTTCGCCCCCAACCTGAGCTTCTTCTTCAGCAACGGCATGGACCCCGAGTACACCGTGATGGGCCGTGTGGCACGCCGTATTTGGGCGGTGGCCATGAAAGAGAAATATGGTGCCAACGAGCGCTCACAAAAGCTCAAGTACCACATCCAAACGTCGGGTCGCTCGTTGCACGCGCAAGAGATTCAGTTCAACGACATCCGCACCACGCTGCAAGCGCTGATTGCGATTTACGACAACTGCAACAGCTTGCACACCAACGCGTTTGACGAAGCCATCACCACCCCCACCGAAGACTCGGTGCGCCGTGCCATGGCGATTCAGCTCATCATCAACCGCGAATGGGGCTTGGCCAAAAACGAAAACCCCAACCAAGGAGCGTTCATCATCGAAGAACTCACCGAGTTGGTGGAAGAGGCCGTGTTGGCCGAATTCGAAAAAATTGCCGAGCGTGGCGGCGTGTTGGGCGCCATGGAAACCGGCTACCAACGCGGCAAGATTCAAGACGAATCGATGACCTACGAAATGCTCAAGCACACCGGCGAGCTGCCCATCATTGGCGTGAACACCTTCCGCAACCCACATGGCGACGCCGTGTTGGACAAGCTGGAATTGGCCCGTTCGACCGAAGAGGAAAAGCAAAGCCAGTTGGCACGCTTGAATGACTTCCACACCCGCAACAAAGAAGCGGCTGCGGTGCAACTCAAGCGCTTGCAGCAAGCCGTCATCGACAACGCCAACGTGTTTGAAGTGATGATGGATGCGGTGCGCGTGTGCTCGCTTGGCCAAATCACCAACGCCTTGTTTGAGGTGGGTGGTCAGTACCGTCGCAATATGTAATCGGGTTGTGACGAGCGCCGTCATGAAATGACATCAAGCGCTCGTAACATCGGGGCATGAGCATTCGTCCACCCTTCATCGCCCCCACCCGTCACACCGACGCCGACAGCGCCTTGGCCCAAGTGCAGGCGCTGTACCAAACCAGCCTGGACCACTTGCGCCATGCCATGCGTGAGTTTGTGTTGGGCCACAATTTTGAGCAGCGCGTGCGGGCGTTTTACCCGTTTGTGCGCATCCACACCAAACACGGTGCGCTGAAGACCGGCAGCAATGCCACGCACCTGAGCTACGGTTTTGTGGCCGAGCCCGGCCGCTACGAGACGACCCTCACCCGCCCCGATTTGTTTGCCGCGTATTACCGCGAGCAGTTCAACCTGTTGCTGCAAAACCATGGCGGCACGCTCGAAGTGGGCGTGAGCCATCAGCCCATCCCCGTGCATTTTTCGTTTGCCGAAAACGACCATGTCGAAGGCGAAATGAGTGCCGAGCGACGCCAACTCATGCGCGAGGTGTTTGACCTGCCCGACCTCGCCGCCATGGACGATGGCATTGCCAACGGCACCTTTGAGCCCAAACCCAACGAGCCGCAGCCGCTCTCGTTGTTCACGGCGGCGCGCATGGACTACTCGCTGCAGCGCCTGCGCCACTACAGCGGCACCAGCCCTGAGCATTTCCAGAACTATGTGTTGTTCACCAACTACCAGTTTTACATCGACGAGTTTGTGCGCTTAGGCCACGAAGCCATGCAAGACCCCCACAGCGACTACATCGCGTTTGTGGAGCCCGGCAATGTGGTCACACGCCGCGTCGGACTAGCCACCGAGGCCAGCGACGCCTTGGGTAAAGTGCCACCACGTTTGCCGCAAATGCCCGGCTATCACTTGGTGCGCGCCGACCACACCGGCATCACCATGGTCAACATTGGCGTGGGCCCCGCCAACGCCAAAAACATCACCGACCACATTGCCGTGCTGCGCCCCCATGCGTGGCTCATGCTGGGCCACTGCGCGGGCCTGCGCAACACCCAGCAACTGGGCGACTACGTGCTGGCCCACGGCTATGTACGCGAAGACCATGTGTTGGACGAAGAGCTGCCGCTGTGGGTCCCTATCCCCGCGCTCGCTGAAATTCAAGTCGCGTTAGAGCAGGCGGTGAAAGACGTGACGCAATGCCAAGGCGCCGAACTCAAACGCATCTTGCGCACGGGCACGGTGGCCAGCACCGACAACCGCAACTGGGAACTGCTGCCCGACAACACCCCTCAACGCCGCTTCAGCCAAAGCCGCGCCGTGGCGCTCGACATGGAAAGTGCCACGATTGCCGCGAATGGATTCAGGTTCCGAGTGCCCTACGGCACGCTGCTGTGCGTGAGCGACAAACCGCTGCACGGCGAAATCAAACTACCCGGCATGGCCAACCACTTTTACCGCGAGCGCGTGGACCAACACTTGCGCATTGGCATGCGCGCCGTTGAGCTGCTGCGCCAGCAAGGACCCGCGCAACTGCACAGCCGGAAGTTGCGCAGTTTTGCAGAAGTCGCTTTCCAATAAACCAAAAAGAAACCGCCTCCACAGAGGCGGTTTTCACATGCGCGGTTTACGGCTTAAGCGTGCGCCGCATCACCCATCTTCTCACCCAAGCGCACAGCTTGTGCGGCTTGCCAAGCAGGGTTCAGTGCAATGGTGTTCTTGGGCCACAGCAACACCACGGTGGAGCCCAACAAGAAGCGGCCCATTTCGTCGCCTTGGCGAAGGCTGAGGTCTTGGTCGTCATAAGTCCATTCGCGCACTGTGCCTGGGCGGGGTGGGTTCACCACACCGTGCCATGGTGTAGCCATGCTGCCCACGATGGTGGCACCGACCAACACCAACACATATTGCTTTGGCGTTTCGCCGGCATGAACGGGCATGTCAAACACGCACACCACGCGTTCGTTGCGCGCAAACAAACCGGGCACACCACGCGCCGTCGCAGGGTTAACCGAGAACAAATCGCCCGGCACATGAATCATGCGGCGCAAGCGGCCTGCACTGGGCATGTGGATGCGGTGGTAGTCCTTGGGGCTTAAGTAAATGGTGGCGAATTCGCCGTCCGTGAACTGCGCGGCCAAGGCGGCATCGCCCCCCACCAAAGCTTGTGTGCTGTAGCTGTGGCCTTTGGCTTGAAACACTTGGTCGCCGTCGATGTGCCCAAGTTGGCTGATGGCGCCGTCAACCGGGCACACAAATGCGGCATCGGCCAAGGGGCGTGCACCGGGCTTCAAGGCTCGGGTGAAGAAGTCGTTGAAACACGCGTACTGCGTGATGTCGGGTTGCGCCGCCTCGTCCATGTTGACGTGGTACTTGCCCACAAACCATTGGATGAGGGCATGCGTCCACTTGCCGTATTTCGCGCGCGCCACAGCGCCCGCCAACTGCGTGAGCAGCTGCTTGGGCATCACATATTGAGAGAGAACAAATAAGGTATCAGACACGTCGT
>JBEEJP010000089.1:0-7606 GCA_041169125.1 Pseudomonadota bacterium | reverse complement strand
CCACACGGTCACGGGCCTTGACGCGCACTTGGTCGCCCGCATTTTGGAATTTGCTGTCTTTGCGTGCACGCAAGGTCAAAGCGATGGCAGCAATCAAGCCCACCAACAAAATCAACGCTGCCACTTGCACGGGATACAAGTACTCGGTGTAGAGCAACACACCCAAGGCCTTGGTGTTAGAGGCTTGTGCCACAACCACGTGGCCCACATCAGGGGCTGATGCTGCAACCAACGCGGCAGAGGCGGCATCCACAGCAGCCGAAGCCACATCCACAGGTGCCACAGCGGTCACTGCAGCAGGTGCAATCACTTCTGCCGCCAATTGTTTTTGCGGTTCGCTGATGCGAAAGCCACCCAACAACACAGCCGCCAGTTCCAAAGCAATCACCGCACCCACAGTGGCTGCGAGTGGAAAGTGCTTCCAGAAACCTTGGCGAATGCTGTCGATGTTGATGTCGAGCATCATCACCACAAACAAGAACAAGACCATCACCGCGCCCACGTACACGAGGACGAGTGCGATAGAGAGGAACTCTGCTTTGAGCAACATCCAGATGCCCGAGGCTTGGAAGAACGCCAAGACCAAGTACAGCGCGGCATGCACAGGGTTACGCGCCGTGATGACGCGGAAAGACGCAAACAGCATGACTGCTGAGAACGCGTAGAAAAGAGCCGACTTCACATCCATAAGTACGTCCATCATCAAATCTTTAACGGTATTTGGCATCAGCTGCTTTGTTGGCAGCGATGTCGGTTTCGTAGCGGTCGCCCACTGCCAACAACATTTCTTTGGTGAAGTACAGGTCACCGCGTTTTTCGCCGTGGTACTCAAAGATGTGTGTTTCAACGATCGAGTCGACGGGGCAGCTCTCTTCGCAGAAACCGCAGAAGATGCACTTGGTCAAATCGATGTCGTAGCGTGTGGTGCGGCGGCTGCCGTCTGCACGCTGATCTGATTCGATGGTGATGGCCATCGCAGGGCACACAGCTTCACACAGTTTGCAAGCAATGCAACGCTCTTCGCCGTTGTCGTAACGACGCAAAGCATGCAAGCCACGAAAGCGTGGAGACAAAGGTGTCTTCTCTTCCGGGAACTGAATGGTGATGCTGCGCGAGAACATGTACTTGCCTGTGAGGGCCATGCCTTTGAACAGCTCGATCAAGAGAAAGCTCGACAAAAAGTCGCGCAACGAGAAAGGAGCGGAATGTGTAGTCGTTGTCATGGTGTAGTTCCGGCCTTAGTTCCAGATATTCCAAGGTGTTTGAATCCAAACACCCACCACCAACAACCAGATCAGGGTGAGCGGAATGAAAATCTTCCAACCCAAACGCATGATTTGGTCATAGCGATAACGTGGGAACGTGGCACGCACCCACAAGAACATGGTCACGACCACAAAGGTCTTGATGCCAAGCCAAATCCAGCCGGGGATCATGTTGAACAAGGCGCTGTCAACGGGAGACAACCAGCCCCCCAAGAACATCACCACGGTCAACACCGAGACCAAGATCATGTTGGCGTATTCAGCCAAGAAGAACATGGCGAAAGACATGCCCGAGTATTCGATCATGTGGCCAGCCACAATTTCAGATTCACCTTCCACCACGTCAAACGGGTGACGGTTGGTTTCAGCCAAGCCGGAGATGAAGTAGATGATGAACACAGGGAACAAAGGCAACCAGTTCCAAGACAAGAAGCCCAAGCCCTTGTCTGCCATCATGCCTTTGGCTTGGCCCATGACGATGTCGGTCATGTTCAAGCTGTTGGAGATCATCAAGACGATCACGAAGCAAAAGCCCATCGCGATTTCGTAGCTCACCATTTGGGCCGATGCACGCATGGCGCCAATGAAAGCGTATTTCGAGTTGGAAGCCCAGCCCGCGATGATGACGCCGTACACCTCAAGTGACGTGATGGCCATCAAGAACAGCAAACCCGCATTGACGTTGGCCAAAGCCACATCAGGACCAAAAGGCACCACGGCCCATGCAGCCAAGGCTGGCATGATGGTCATGATCGGACCCAAGAAGAACAAGCTGGTGGTCGCTTGGGTGGGGATGATGATTTCTTTGGTGAGCAACTTCAGCGCGTCAGCGATGGGTTGCAACAAACCACCGGGGCCTGTGCGGTTGGGGCCTTTACGGATTTGGGTGTAACCAATCGCTTTGCGTTCCCACAAAGTCAGGTAAGCCACGCAACCGAGCAAAGGCAACAACACGGCCACGATTTTGAGCAAGGCCCACAGCACGGGCCACGCCAGTGTGGTCCACCACACGTCGGGCAACAAGCCAAAGCCTGCGTTGTAAATGTTTTCAACCATCACAGGCCTCCTTGCAACTTGGCGTCAGCCGTGAGTTGCAGCGATGGTGCACGACGCACCAAGCTGTCGAGTTGGTAAATCGCCGCAGAGGCAGGCTGACCTGCTGCTGGGCTCACGTCCACATTGGCTGAGCATGCGTTAGACAACAAAGCTTGCACGTCGGCTGGAATGGCTTGCGCACGAACTTCTTCGATGGTCTCGAAGTCAAAGCCTGGCACATGGAGCATGGAGCCCAACACGCGCAAGACTTTCCATGCAGGACGTGTCTCGCCCAAAGGCTTGACCACACCGTGGAAGCTTTGTGCGCGACCTTCGGTGTTGATGAACGTACCTGCAGTCTCCGTGAAGGGAGAGATGGGCAACAGCACATCGCTGATGTCCATGTTGGCCTTGAAGGGTGACAAGGTCACAACCATTTCGGCTTGGCCGATGGCTTGCGCCGCTGCGGCGCCGTTGGCGGCGTCGAAAGCAGGTTCGGTGTTGAGCAACACCACCGCCTTCAAACCCCCTGCCAACATTTGGCCAGCGGTTTGACCGCCCGCTTTTGGCAAGGCGCCCACCACTTGCGCGCCCACCGTGTTGGCGGCTTCGCCGAGATAACCCACGGTCGCGCCGGTTTGTGCGCCAATCCAATTGGCCAAGCTGAGCAAGCTCGATGCTTTGGCGTGATGCGCCGCTGCGTTGCCCAACAAAATGGCTTTGCGCTCACCGCCTGTCAATGACTTGGCGATGGCTTGTGCTTCTGCGCTGTTGGCATTGCCTGCCACAGGTGCAGCCGCACCGGTGATGGCGCCCACTGCAGCAGCGATGTCAGCCAAGGCTTGCACCCAGTTGGCGGCATCAGCCACCAAGGTGTTGGCCACTGGCATCGCCCAGTCGTAGGCGTGTGCATTCAGGGCATTGACTTTGCCGCCGTTACGCACCGCTTGGCGCAAGCGTTGGGCCAGCAAAGGCTGATCTTTACGAATGTTGCCGCCAATCACCAAGGCACGTTGCAGTGTGGAGAGAGAAGCCACAGAGGTACCCAACCAACGTGCTTTGCCGTCGGTTTGGAAGTCTGCAGCGCGCAAACGTGTGTCGATGTTTTGGCTACCCAAACCGCGTGTCAGGCTAGCAGCCAAGAACAACTCTTCAGCAGTGCTGTGTGGGCTGGCCAAAGTGCCGATGGCAGCTGCGCCATGGTCGTTTTTGACGCCTTGCAAGCCGTTGGCCACATATTCCAAGGCGGTTTGCCAATCGACTTCTTTCCACTCGCCGCCTTGCTTGAGCATGGGCTTGGTCAAGCGGTCTGCGCCGTTCAAAGCTTCGTAGCTGAAACGGTCGCGGTCGGCAATCCAGCACTCGTT
The DNA here is from genome assembly GCA_041169125.1 of Pseudomonadota bacterium. Classification (GTDB taxonomy): domain Bacteria; phylum Pseudomonadota; class Gammaproteobacteria; order Burkholderiales; family Burkholderiaceae_C; genus Limnohabitans. The sequence goes on along the minus strand of JBEEJP010000089.1, from coordinate 3,939 downwards.
GACGTCTTCGTTTTCCAAAGGCACCACGCGCATGACTTGGTTGTTCTTGACTTGAACAATCAGGTTTGCGCCCGTGGCGTCGTGTGGGCTGACCGACTTGCGACGGCTCAATTCCCACGTACGTGCGCTGTAACGGAATGGCTTGCTGGTCAACGCGCCCACGGGGCAAATGTCGATCATGTTGCCGGACAACTCGGAATCCACCGATTGACCCACGAAGGTTTCAATCTGCGCGTGTTCACCACGGTGGGACATGCCCAACTCCATGATGCCCGCCACTTCTTGACCAAAGCGCACGCAGCGTGTGCATTGGATACAGCGACTCATCTCTTGCATGCTCACCAAAGGGCCGACGTCCTTGGGGTTGACCACACGTTTTTCTTCTTCGTAACGTGAGGTGGTGCCGCCGTAGCCGACCGCCAAGTCTTGCAACTGGCACTCACCGCCTTGGTCACAGATAGGGCAATCCAGTGGGTGATTGATGAGCAAAAACTCCATCACCGATTGTTGGGCCTTGATGGCGCGTTCGCTCTTGGTGCGAACCACCATGCCTTGCGTCACCGGCGTGGCGCAAGCGGGCATGGGCTTAGGGGCTTTTTCCACATCGACCAAGCACATACGGCAGTTGGCCGCGATGCTGAGTTTCTTGTGATAGCAAAAATGCGGAATGTAAGTACCGGCCTTTTCAGCTGCATGCATGACCATGCAGCCTTCTTGGACCTCTACCTTCTTACCGTCGAGTTCAATTTCAATCATGGCACTTATCCGTGTCTAACGTGGGCTTCAGACCATGCAGGTCTTGTGCTCAATGTGGTGAACAAACTCATGGCGGAAATGCTTGATCATGCCGCGCACGGGCATGGCGGCTGCATCACCGAGCGCACAAATCGTGCGGCCCATGATGTTTTCTGCCACGTTATCCAGCAAGGCCAAGTCGCTTTCACGACCTTCACCACGCTCAATGCGGTCGACCATGCGCCACAACCAACCTGTACCTTCACGGCAAGGTGTGCATTGGCCACATGACTCGTGCATGTAGAAATAGCTCAAACGTTGCAGGCTTTGGACCATGCAGCGTGAGTCATCCATCACGATCACAGCACCTGAACCCAACATCGAACCGCCTTCTTTGGCGATGCTGTCGTAGTCCATGGTGAGTGTCATCATCAAGTCGCCAGGAATGACGGGGGACGATGAACCACCGGGAATCACCGCCTTGAGCTTGCGACCTTTGCGCACGCCACCGGCCAACTCCAACAATTTGGAGAACGGTGTCCCCATGGGGATTTCGTAGTTACCGGGGCGCTCCACGTCACCGCTGACCGAGAAAATCTTGGTGCCGCCGTTGTTGGGCTTGCCACATTCGAGGTAGGCCTGACCACCGTTGTTGATGATCCAAGGCACCGCCGCAAATGTTTCGGTGTTGTTGATGGTGGTGGGCTTGCCGTACAAACCAAAGCTCGCAGGGAACGGCGGCTTGAATCGGGGTTGGCCTTTTTTACCTTCGAGCGATTCCAACAAAGCGGTTTCTTCGCCGCAGATGTATGCGCCAAAACCATGGGCTGCGTGCAACTGGAAGCTGAACGTGGAACCCAAGATATTGTCACCCAAGAAACCAGCGGCGCGGGCTTCTTCAAGGGCAGCTTCAAAACGCTCGTAGGTTTGGAAGATTTCGCCGTGGATGTAGTTGTAGCCCACGCTGATGCCCATGGCAAAAGCGGCGATGGCCATACCTTCAATCACGATGTGGGGGTTGTGTTGCAAGATCTCGCGGTCTTTGCAGGTGCCGGGCTCGCCCTCGTCCGAGTTACACACCAAGTACTTTTGACCTGGGAACTGACGGGGCATGAAGCTCCACTTCAAACCCGTAGGAAAGCCCGCACCGCCACGGCCACGCAAGCCAGACTCTTTCACCACGGCGATGACTTCGTCTTGTGTCATGCCAGTGGTCAAGATCTTGCGCAAGGCTTGGTAGCCACCGCGCGCTTGGTAGTCAGCGATGGACCAGTTGTTGCCATTCAAGCCCGCCAAAATTTGTGGGCCAATGTGACGATCATGGAAACACGTATCCGCACCAGAAGAGCGGAACTGGGCCAAAACGTCAAGTGCTTTTTGTGAAGTTGTCATGCTTATTCCTTCACCGCACGCAAGTCGTCGACCAATTTGTCGAGCTTGTCGTCGCTCATAAAGCTGCACATGGTGCGGTCGTTCACCAACAACACAGGCGCATCGGCGCAAGCGCCCATGCATTCGCCGGGTTGCAAGGTGAACAAGCCATCAGGCGTCGTCCCGCCGACTTCAATGCCCAGCTTTTTGGCCATGTGCATCAAAGCGCCCTGCCCGTTACGCAATTGGCAAGGCAGGTTGGTACAGACGTTGATCTTGAACTTGCCAACCGGTTGTTGGTTGTACATGTTGTAGAAGGTGGTCACTTCGTGCACAGCCATAGGGGCCATGCCGAGCAACTCGGCAATCACGCGCTCGCTCTCGGCGCTGACAAAGCCCTGCTCTTGCTGCGCAATCGACAAGCAAGCCATGACGGCAGATTGCTTCTGGTCGTCTGGGTATTTGGCAACTTCACGCGCAAAACGTGCAAGCGCCTCGGCCGACAGCGGTGCGCTGTGGTGGGTGTTTACAGAACTCATCGGTCAATTTCCCCGAACACAATGTCCATGGTGCCAATCACCGCCACGGTGTCAGCAATCATGTGGCCACGCGCCATTTCATCCATAGCTGCCAAATGGGCAAAGCCAGGAGCGCGAATCTTCATACGGTAAGGCTTGTTGGCACCATCGCTCACGAGGTAGATACCAAACTCACCTTTGGGATGCTCTACGGCGGCATATGCTTCGCCTTCGGGCACATGGAAACCTTCGGTGAAGAGCTTGAAGTGGTGAATCAACTCTTCCATATTGGACTTCATGCCTTCACGGCTAGGCGCGGCCACTTTGTGGTTGTCGGTGATGACAGGACCTGGGTTGGCGCGCAACCAATCGACGCACTGTTTGATGATGCGGTTGGACTGGCGCAACTCTTCGACGCGCACCAAGTAACGGTCGTAGCAATCGCCGGTTTTACCCACAGGGATGTCGAAATCCATGCGGTCATACACGTCATAGGGCTGGTGCTTACGCAAGTCCCATGCGATACCCGAACCGCGCAACATCGCACCTGAGAAACCTAGGTTTTTCGCACGCTCTGGTGTGACCACACCGATACCCACCGTGCGTTGTTTCCAAATACGGTTGTCGGTCAAGAGTGTTTCGTACTCGTCAACCAACTTGGGGAAGCGTTGTGTGAAGTCATCGATGAAATCGAGCAACGAGCCTTGGCGGTTTTCGTTCAAACGGGCCACCGACTTGGCGTTGCGCACTTTGCTCGCCTTGTACTGAGGCATGCTGTCTGGCAAATCGCGGTACACGCCGCCTGGACGGAAGTAAGCCGCGTGCATACGCGCACCCGACACCGCCTCGTACATGTCGAACAAGTCTTCACGCTCGCGGAAGCAGTAAATCAAGATGTTCATCGCGCCGCAATCGAAACCATGGCAACCCAACCACAACAAGTGGTTGAGCAAGCGGGTGATTTCGGAATACATCACGCGGATGTACTGCGCACGCTCTGGCACTTCAATGCCCATCATCTTTTCGATGGCCAAGCAGTAGGCATGCTCGTTACACATCATGGACACGTAATCGAGACGGTCCATGTAGGGCAAGGATTGGATGTAGGTTTTGCTTTCGGCCAACTTTTCAGTGGCGCGATGCAACAAGCCGATGTGAGGATCGGCACGTTGGACCACTTCGCCGTCGAGTTCCAACACCAAACGCAGCACGCCGTGTGCTGCAGGATGTTGAGGGCCCAAGTTCAGGGTGTAGTTCTTGATATCAGCCATGGTCAGTGCGTACCGCCGTAGTTGTCTTCACGAATGATGCGCGG
>JBEEJP010000088.1:0-7666 GCA_041169125.1 Pseudomonadota bacterium | reverse complement strand
TGCCTCATCATCAATCTACCCGGCCAACCCAAATCGATCCAAGAGACTTTGGGTGGTTTGAAAGATGCCGATGGCAAGTCCATCGTCGACGGGGTGTTTGCAGCGGTGCCCTATTGCATTGATTTGATCGGTGGCCCCTACATGGAAACACGCGACGAATTTTGCAAAGGCTGGCGGCCTAAAACCGCTGTCAAATCTAAGCGGGTTTAAGTTTTTGAACCACGGGCTCGTCGCCCGTCATGTCGAAGTAGATGCCGTCAAAGAAAATTTTGACCATGGCTAAATCTTTTCCGGGCGCGCTACGGCTCGGCACGAACTGCAGCACATCAAACACGTAGTGGTTCAAGGTCTCTACAAATTGATCGAAGTGGGGCATTTCCACATCGAACATGGGCTTGACCCAAATCTTCCACACACCGGGCATGATGGGGTCTTCACGCACCGTGACATCGCACACGATGTCACTCGTGACCAAACCGTACTGCTCTAGATCGAAGGTGAACTGCCCCTCAAATGCGCCCACAGGGTTGAGTGTGGCCCACAGGCGCTTGGGGTAGACATTCAAAAAGTGCATGGCTAGTCCAGCAGCTGGTTGATGCGTGCTGCTTCAAAATGCTCTTTGCGCGCCGCATCGGTTGGCACGCAGTCGGGGGCAGACTGCCCAGCTGACAACTGTTCAATCGCTTTCCACAACAACGCAATTTGGTGTTCTTGTGAGGCCGCGTTGTCAATCAACCCACGCATGGCTTGGCTCACAGGGTCATCGTTTTGCGTGACGCCGTAAGCAGAAAAACCCATCTTCGATGCCGCCTCTTCGCGCTTGGCATCGGTCTCGGCTTGAATGATGCGTGCAGGGTTACCCACCGCCGTGGCGCCTGCGGGTACGGGTTTGGTGACCACCGCGTTGCTGCCCACCTTCGCACCATCGCCCACGGTGAAGCCGCCTAACACTTTGGCGCCTGCGCCAATCACCACATCTTTGCCCAAGGTTGGGTGACGCTTTTCGCCTTTGTACAGCGAGGTACCGCCCAAGGTGACGCCTTGGTAAATCGTGCAGCCATCGCCAATTTCGACCGTTTCACCCATGACGATGCCCATGCCATGGTCAATGAACACACGGTCACCAATTTTGGCGGCGGGGTGAATCTCGATCCCTGTGAACCAGCGCGAGAGGTGCGAAATGAAACGCCCCAGCCACTTCAGCCCCACGTTCCAGCACGCGTGCGCCACGCGGTGCAACATCACCGCATGCAAACCGGGGTAGCAGGTGAGCACTTCCCACCAGCTGCGTGCAGCGGGGTCGCGGTCCAAAATGCATTGAACGTCAGAGCGTAGGCGTGAAAACATAGTGGTGTGATTATCGTTGCCCATCAGCCTGTTTGCTGAGCAGCCTTGGACATCGCTTTGGCAATGCCGCGCAAGATGTGAACTTCCTCTTGCGTGATGTTGGCGCGGTTGAACAGCTGATTGAGCCTAGGCATGAGCTTCTTGGGCGAATCTGGATCTAAAAATCCAATGTCTGTGAGCGATTGCTGCCAATGGTCCAGCAAACCCGCCATGTGTTGGGCATCGGCCAAAGACGCGTCTGCAGCTGGCGATGCGCTGGCTTGAGCCTCATTCGCCAACATACCTTGCCCCTCTTCAACCATGGTGGCCAGCCCACCCAGCGCCTCGCGCCAGTCGTACGCCAGCACCTGCACGGCCGCACCAAGATTGAGCGAGCCAAATTTGGGGTTGGTGGGAATGCGCAAACAGGTGTGGCAGCGGTACACGTCTTCGTTGCGCATGCCAAAGCGCTCGGAACCAAACAAAAAGCCCACGCCGAAGTCGGCGTTGTCACCGTGCTGTGCCGCCAAGGCGGCAAAGTGCGGTCGGGGCTCCAGCGTGGGTGGGCCAAAGTCACGCGGGGTCATGGCGGTGGCGCACAGGTGGTGCAAGCCCTCCATGGCTTCGTCCAAGCTCTCGACCACACGGGCGTTGGCCAGCACATCCAAGGCACCGCTGGCCCGTTGAATGGTTTCGTCGCGGCGCAGCACATTGCTCCAACGGGGCGCGACCAGCACCAAATCGGTGAATCCCATCACCTTCATGGCGCGGGCGGCGGCGCCCACATTGCCGGCGTGGCTGGTATTTAAAAGAATGAAGCGGGTTTTCATGGGCGTTTTGTCAGTCTGAGCGCGTAAAATCTGCGCCATTGTCGCTGCCCGCATCGTTCGGGCGCTTTCTTCGCCAATTTTGGCTTCAGCTCTTTCACACAATTTATGTCGTCCACTACACACCCCATGCTCAACGTGGCCATCAAGGCCGCACGCGCCGCAGGCGCCATCATCAACCGTGCCGCGCTCGACGTGGAGGCGGTGCGCATCTCGCAAAAGCAAGTGAACGACTTTGTGACTGAAGTTGACCAAAACAGCGAACGCGCCATCATCGAGACCCTCCTGACCGCCTACCCCGATCACGGCATCTTGGCGGAAGAGTCAGGCACGACGCACGGCAACCCCGATGCGGACCACATCTGGATCATCGACCCGCTCGATGGCACCACCAACTTCATCCACGGCTTCCCCTATTACTGCGTGAGCATTGCTTTGCAAGTGCAAGGTCGCTTAGAGCAAGCGGTCATTTACGACCCCACCCGCAACGACTTGTTCACCGCCACCAAAGGCCGTGGCGCGTTCATGAACGACCGCCGCATCCGCGTGAGCAAGCGCACCCGCTTGGAAGAGTGTTTGCTCTCCACCGGGTTTCCGTTCCGCCCCGAAGACGACTTCAACAAATACCTGAGCCTCATGGGCGACGTGATGCAACGCACCACCGGCCTGCGCCGCCCCGGCGCTGCCGCACTTGATTTGGCCTATGTGGCCGCAGGCTTCAGCGATGGTTTCTTTGAACTCGGTTTGAAGCCTTGGGACATGGCCGCCGGCGCCTTGCTCATCACCGAAGCCGGTGGCTTGGTGAGCAACTTCACAGGCGAAGGTCCGTTCTTAGAGCACCAAGAGTGCTTGGCCGCCGCACCACGCATTTATGCCCAATTGGTGCCCATCACCAGCAAATACTCCAAATTCGCGGGGGCCGACGAGAAACGTGCCGCCAGCAGCGCTGCCAAAACACTGAGCCTGTCGCGCCAAGCGCCTGACGCACCGCTGTAACCCACCCACTGTTGCAGCGAGCACAGCCATGCGCGATTTGTCTGGGCACACCCCCATGATGCAGCAGTACTTGGGCCTCAAGGCCGAGTACCCAGACACGCTGCTGTTTTATCGCATGGGCGACTTTTACGAGTTGTTCTTTGCCGATGCCGAAAAGGCCGTGCGCTTGCTCGACATCACACTCACGCAACGCGGTCAATCCAACGGTGAACCTGTGGTCATGGCGGGGGTGCCGTTTCACTCGGTTGAAACGTATTTAGCGCGCCTGATCAAGCTCGGCGAATCGGTCGCCATTTGCGAACAAGTGGGCGATGTCGCCACCAGCAAAGGCCCTGTGGAACGCAAAGTGGTGCGCGTGGTCACCCCCGGCACGCTCACCGACAGTGCGCTCTTGAGCGATAAAACCGAAGCCTATGTGCTGGCCATTCACCAAAGCGAACGCGCCGGTTGCGGCTTGGCGTGGCTCAGCGTCACGCAAGGCGTGGTGCATTTGGCCGAATGCGACACCTCAGACTTGCCCACCTGGGTGGCCCGCGTGGCCCCCAACGAAATCATTTACAGCGCCGAAGTGAGCCCCGTGTTTGAGCAACAGCTCAAAAGCTTGTGCGCCAACTTAGGCCTGCCTGTGCAAGTGCGCCCCGCGTTTCAGTTTGACGCCGCCTTGGGCGCTCGCAAACTGCTGGAGCATTTGCACGCCGCCTCCCTTGGTGCTTGGAACGCACAAGACGTGGCGCAAGCACACGCCGCCGCAGCCGCGTTGCTGGCCTACGCCGAACACACCCAAGGCCGCGCCCTGACGCACGTGCACGACGTGTACGTGGCACGCAACGATGCGCTGATTGACTTGCCGCTCACCACGCGTCGCAACTTAGAACTGACGCAAACCCTGCGCGGTGAAGACTCGCCCACCTTGTTCTCCTTGCTCGACACCTGCATGACCGGCATGGGCAGCCGCCAACTCAAAAACTGGCTGCTCTCACCCGAACGCGACCGCAGCCAAGCCCTGCACCGTTTGGCCGCCATTGCAGCGCTGCAAGACAACCGCACCCTAAGCTACAAAGTGCTGCGCGACGCCCTCAAGGGCTCTGGCGATGTGCAACGCATCAGCGCCCGCGTGTCGCTGCGCCAAGTGCGCCCTCGCGAGTTGGTGTCACTCGGCCAAGCTCTGCACAAGGCGCTGCGTATTCAACCGCTCATTCCACACAGCCCCTTGTTGGCGCACATCGCCCAAGACATGGGCGTACCGCCCGAGTGCGGCACATTGCTCGAACGCGCCTTGCTGCCCGAACCTGCGGTGTTGGTGCGCGATGGTGGCGTCATTGGCCACGGCTTTGATGCCGAACTGGACGAACTGCGCGCCATTCAAAACAACTGCGATGGCTTTTTGCTGGAGCTAGAAGCTCGCGAACGCGAGCGCACCGGCATTGCCAATTTGCGTGTGCAGTTCAACAAAGTGCACGGCTTTTACATCGAGGTCACACAAGGCCAAATTGACAAAGTGCCAGGCGACTACACACGTCGCCAAACGTTGAAGAATGCCGAGCGCTTCATCACGCCCGAACTCAAAGCCTTTGAAGACAAAGCCCTGAGCGCCCAGGAACGCGCCTTGGCGCGCGAAAAGTTTTTGTACGAACAACTGCTCGACCACTTGCAGCCCTTTGTGCCCGCCCTCACCCGCTTGGCGCAAGCCGTGGCCGCGCTGGATGCGCTATGCGCCTTGGCCGAGCGTTCGCTCACGCTGGGCTGGTGTGCGCCAGAGTTTGTCAAAGCGCCGTGCATTGACATCACCCAAGGTCGTCACCCCGTGGTGGAAGCCCGCTTGGCCGAAACGCATGGTGTGGTCAACGGCGGTGCGGCCAAGACCTTCATTGCCAACGACACCCACTTGGGCCACCCACACCGCATGCAGGTCATCACCGGCCCCAACATGGGCGGTAAATCGACCTATATGCGCCAAGTGGCCATCATCGTGTTGTTGGCCAGCATGGGCAGCCATGTGCCCGCGACCGCGTGTCGAATGGGGCCGATCGACGCCATTCACACCCGCATTGGCGCGGCAGACGATTTGGCCAACGCACAGTCCACCTTCATGCTGGAGATGACCGAGGCCGCGCAAATTTTGCACGCTGCCACACCACACAGCTTGGTGTTGATGGACGAGATTGGCCGCGGCACCTCCACCTTTGATGGTTTGGCCTTGGCCAGCGGCATTGCCACACACTTGCATGACAAGACCCAAGCTTTCACTTTGTTTGCCACGCATTACTTTGAGCTCACCGACTTTCCCGTCAAGCACAAAGGCGCAGTCAACGTGCATGTGAGCGCAGCCGAGAGCGGCGCGAGCATTGTGTTTTTGCACGAAATTCAGCCCGGCCCCGCCAGCCGTAGTTACGGCATTCAAGTGGCACGCTTAGCCGGCATGCCCGCGGCGGTGTTGAGCCACGCACGGCACGCCCTAGCCTCGCTGGAAGCGGATGCCGACGCGACGAAAGCGCAGGTCGACCTCTTTGCGCCACCGCCCTTGCAAGACGATGTGGGCCCCAGCCCCCTGCACGCCAAGCTGGCCGAGATTGACCCCGACACCTTGAGCCCACGCGATGCGTTGGACCTGATGTATCAACTCAAAAAGCTCAGCTAACCCGTCATGAATCGGCAACCTTTGATTGTTTTTTCACACGGCAACAGCTTCCCCGCCTGTACTTATCGTGTCATGCTGGAGTCGCTGCGTGCGCGTGGCTTTGCTGTGGAGGCCATCGACAAGTTTGGCCACGACCCGCGCTACCCCGTGACCAACAACTGGCCGCACTTGGTGCAGCAGCTCACCGACTTTGCAACCCCCTTGACCCAGCAGCACGGCCCCGTGTTTTTGGTGGGCCATTCACTGGGCGGCATTTTGAGCATGATGGTGGCCGCCAAGCACCCCGAGCTGGTGCGTGGGGTGGTGTTGCTCGACTCGCCCATGCTGGGTGGCTGGAAAGCCAAGCTGCTCAAAACCGTCAAACGTGTCCCGGGTGCTGAAGTGTTTTCACCCGCGGCCATCAGTCGCAAACGCCGCACCACGTGGGTCAGCGAAGCTGAAGCGTTGGCACACTTTCAGCGCAAGAAAGTGTTTGCCAAATGGCATCCGCAAGTGCTGCAAGACTATGTGAAACACGGCACACACGACGAACACACCCTGCAAGGCACACGCCGGGTGTTGAGCTTTGACCGTGATGTCGAAAGCGCCATTTACAACGGTCTGCCCGACCACTTGGAGACGTATTTCAAACGCCACCCGCTCAAGTGCAAAGCCGCCCTGATCGGCGGCTTGCAATCGCGTGAGTTGAAACAAGTCGGCTTAGATTTCAGCCGTCGCGTCACACATGGTCGCGTGATGAAGATTGATGGCACGCATCTGTTTCCGATGGAGCATCCGCTGGTCGCAGCAGCAGCTGTGGAAACCGCGCTGCTGAACTTGATGGGCTAACTGTCAGGTGCTACGCTGGCGAACGTGGCCAGCACCCGCGGTGGCTCATGCGTCGCTACGCGCCAAAATCGCCTTCGCGGGCGCTGACCACGCTCACCAGCTTCGGGCTACTTAGGCAGCCCAAGTGACTGTGCCGGTCCACGCGGTGGCTAAGACGACAATGCCAAACGCAATGCGATAAAACGCAAACGGCACAAAGCTGTGCGTGGCAATGTAGCGCAGCAACCAACGCACACAAATCCACGCGCTGATGAATGAAAACACCAAGCCCACGGCGAACATAGGCGCATCAGCGATGCTCAGCAACTCTCGCTCTTTGTAAAGGCTGTAGGCCCCCGCGCCAATGAGCGTGGGAATGGCCAAGTAAAACGAAAAGTCAGTCGCGGCCTTGCGCGACAAGCCCAACAACATGCCGCCAATGATGGTGGCGCCACTGCGGCTCGTGCCGGGAATCATGGCCAAGCACTGCACCAAGCCCACCTTCAACGCGTCAATGGGCGACATGGCTTCGACCGTTTCAATGCGTGCAATCGATGCGGGAGGATCGGACACGGGAGGATCAGACTCGGTCTGATCTTCGTTGGCCAACTCGGGTTGGGCACGCCCCCACCCTTCGGCCCACAAAATGATGAAGCCGCCGATGATGAACGTGCTGGCCACCACCGTGGGCGTGAACAAATGCGCTTTGATGAACTTGCCAAACACCAAACCCAACACCACGGCAGGCACAAAGGCAATGAACACATTCAAAGCAAAGCGGCGTGCCTCCACCTGCGTGGGCAAAGCCACCACGGTGCTGAAAATCTTTTGCCAGTAAACAATGATGACCGCAAAGATCGCGCCGGTCTGAATGGCAATGTCAAACACCTTGGCCTTGTCGTCATCCATGCCCAACAACGCCCCAGCCAAAATAAGGTGACCTGTAGATGAAATAGGCAAAAACTCGGTCAAACCTTCCACCACACCCATGGCGGCAGCTTTGAGCAACAAAACGATATCCATACAACTCCTTGAACTGCCGCAATTATCGAGGGTACGGGCGCCTAAAATC
>JBEEJP010000087.1:0-7667 GCA_041169125.1 Pseudomonadota bacterium | reverse complement strand
TCAGCGCCATTCAAGACCGATTGCTCATCAGCGGTGTCGATTTAGGCCTGACGCCGATGGAGGCGCCCGAAGCCCCTTTGGCAGACATCGAGTTGGCGCATGACCGCATGTACATCGCTTCGTTGCGTGGTTTGTCCGATCAGTTGGTGGAAGACATGGCCGCAGGTGGCCCCGCTTACGGCCACTTGGATGCGGATACCAGCATCAACAGCTACACATGGAAAGCCGCGTTGGCCTCTGCAGGGGCGGCCGTGGCTGCCACCGATGCGGTGATTGCGGGCGAGTTAAACAATGCGTTTTGTGCCGTTCGCCCACCGGGTCACCATGCAGAGCGTGCCAAAGCCGGCGGTTTTTGTTTTTTCAACAACATCGCCATCGCTGCCAAATACGCTTTGGAGCGCCATGGCTTGAAGCGTGTGGCTGTGGTGGATTTTGATGTGCACCACGGCAACGGGACCGAAGACATCTTGAGCGGTGACGATCGTGTGTTGATGGTGAGTTTTTTTCAGCACCCGTTTTACCCCCACAGTGGCACCGACAACCCAGCCGCCAATATGTTGAACATTCCTGTGCCCGCGTACACCAAAGGCATGGAAGTGCGTGAGTTGATTGAAACCCATTGGGTCCCGCGCTTGGAGGCGTTCAAGCCCGAGATGATTTTCATCAGTGCGGGGTTTGATGCGCACCGCGAAGACGACATGGGCCAAATGGGCTTGGTCGAGCAAGACTACGCGTGGATCACCCACCGCTTGCGCGACATTGCTGCACGCCATGCCAACGGCCGCATCGTGTCTTGCCTTGAAGGCGGATACGATTTGAGTTCGCTGAGTCGCAGCGTCGAAGCGCATGTGCGCGTGTTAGCCGATATTTAATCCATGAATGAATTGCAAGAGTTGTGGCTGGACTTGCAAAGTCCAGCGATTGCCTTAGAACTCGCTGGCTTGGCCTTGTGTTTGGCTTTGGCTGGGGGGGTGAGCTGGGCCTTAGGGCGGCACTCCACTGCGCGAGCCTCCATTTTGTTTGGCCGTCGTTGGGTCGATGGTGTGTTGTTTCCCACGTTGGCGCTGGTGTTGACCTATGGGCTCAAACTGATGCTCATCAAGACGCAGCGTGTCTCGGTGCTCAAGGTGGCTTTGCCGGTGCTGGTCTCGTTGGTGTTGATTCGCTTGATCGCCCGCGTGTTGGCCGCCGTGTTTCCGCATTCACGTTGGGCGCGCATCTTGGAGCAAGGCGTGTCTTGGCTGGCTTGGGGCTTGGCGGTGTTGTGGGTCACGGGGCTGTGGGGCCCGATGGTAGATGAGTTCGATGCCTTGCAGTTCACCTTGGGCAAGACCCATGTGAGCGTGACGCATGTGTTGGAGGTGGTGTTCACCTCCAGCATGGTGTTGGTGTTGGCGCTGTGGCTATCGGCCACGCTTGAGCAACGCGTGCTCAACCGCGCGTTTGAAGATTTGTCCATGCGCAAAGTCGCCGCCAATGCGCTGCGCGTGCTGCTGCTGGTCATTGGTACTTTGTTTGCGTTGTCCTCGCTGGGGTTTGACCTCACCGCACTGTCTGTGTTGGGTGGCGCTTTGGGGGTGGGCATTGGCTTTGGCTTGCAAAAGCTGGCCGCTAACTATGTGAGTGGTTTTGTCATCTTGCTAGAGCGTTCGCTGCGCATTGGCGACTTTGTGCGTGTGGATGGCTTTGAAGGCCGTGTGACCGACATCAAAACCCGCTACACCTTGGTGCGTGCCAGCAACGGCAGCGAATCGGTGGTGCCCAACGAGCTGTTGCTGACGCAGCGCGTGGAGAACTTGTCATTAGAAAGTCGTCACTTGCTTCAGACCTGTACTTTCTGGGTCGGTCTTGAGAGTGATGTGGCGCGTGTGCAAGATGTGCTGGTTCAAGCCGCCTTGGGGGTGGAGTGGGTGTTGTCCCAGCCCGTGCCTCAGGCTTTGCTGGGGGAGGTGGCTCCCCAAGGTTTACGATTCAACCTGAATTTTTGGATGGAAGACCCCGTCAATGGCCAATCACTGACGCGTTCGCGTGTCAACATCGCGGCATTGAGTGCCTTGCGGGCGGCAGGCGTGGTGTTGGTGCATTCACCGCAAGAGGTGGTGTTGCGTCATCCGGCCTAAGTTTTTCCTAGGGACTACCCTAGAAAAGCACGGTCGTTCTATCAAAAAGCTGGTTTGCTAACTACAATGTTACGTTTACGTAAACGTCAATCTGTTTAATTCTAAAAATTGGAGCTTTTGCCATGAAAGTTTTGGTCGCTGTCAAACGCGTGGTGGACTACAACGTCAAGGTCCGCGTCAAGTCGGACAACTCAGGCGTTGATATTGCGAACGTCAAGATGAGCATGAACCCGTTTGATGAGATCGCGGTGGAAGAAGCCGTGCGTCTCAAAGAAAAAGGCGTGGTCACTGAGGTGATCGCGGTGTCTTGTGGCGTGGCCCAATGCCAAGAAACCTTGCGTACCGCCATGGCCATCGGTGCTGACCGTGGCATCTTGGTGGAGACCGCTGAAGAACTGCAACCTTTGGCCGTGGCCAAGTTGCTCAAGGCCTTGGTGGACAAAGAGCAACCAGGTTTGGTGATCTTGGGCAAACAAGCGATTGACGACGACTGCAACCAAACCGGCCAAATGTTGGCCGCTTTGGGCGATATGCCTCAAGCAACCTTTGCCTCCAAGGTGGAAGTGTCAGGCGACAAAGCCAGCGTCACCCGCGAAGTGGACGGCGGTTTGGAAACCGTGTCTGTGAGCATGCCCGCGGTCATCACCACCGACTTGCGCTTGAACGAGCCACGCTATGTGACCTTGCCCAACATCATGAAGGCCAAGAAAAAGCAACTCGACACCTTCAAGCCCGAAGACCTCGGTGTGGATGTGGCGCCTCGCATCAAGACACTCAAAGTGGTGGAGCCTGCCAAGCGCAGCGCGGGCATCAAGGTGCCTGATGTCGCCACACTGGTGGACAAGCTCAAGAACGTCGCCAAAGTTATCTAATTTAAAAACGCAGGAAGAAACAACATGACATCCCTCGTTATTGCAGAACACGACAACGCCAGCATCAAAGGCGCAACCTTGAACACCGTCACCGCCGCCGCCGCCATTGGCGCTGACGTGCACGTGCTGGTGGCTGGCCACAACGCAGGTGCCGCCGCTGCGGCCGCTGCACAAATCGCCGGCGTGAGCAAAGTCATTCACGCCGATGGCGCGAGCCTTGAAGCAGGCTTGGCCGAGAATGTGGCTGCGCAAGTGTTGGCGATTGCCGGCAACTACACCCACATCTTGTTCCCCGCCACCGCCAACGGCAAAAACGTGGCCCCTCGCGTGGCCGCCAAGTTGGACGTGGGCCAAATCAGCGACATCACCAAGGTGGACAGCCCTGATACGTTTGAGCGTCCCATCTACGCGGGCAATGCAATTGCCACCGTGCAAAGTGCTGATGCCGTGAAAGTCATCACCGTGCGCACCACAGGTTTTGATGCAGCCGCCACCACCGGTGGTTCCGCTGCTGTGGAAACCGCAGGTGCAGCCGCAGACTCTGGCAAGAGCAGCTTTGTGGGCCGTGAAGTGACCAAGAGCGACCGTCCAGAGTTGACCGCCGCCAAGATCATTGTGTCCGGTGGCCGTGCCTTGGGCAGCTCAGAGAAGTTTGACGAAGTCATGACACCGTTGGCTGACAAGCTCGGTGCGGCCATTGGTGCCAGCCGCGCTGCGGTGGACGCAGGCTATGCGGCCAACGATTTGCAAGTGGGTCAAACCGGCAAGATCGTGGCGCCTCAGTTGTATGTGGCGTGCGGCATCAGCGGCGCGATTCAACACTTGGCCGGCATGAAGGATTCCAAGGTGATCGTGGCGATCAACAAGGACCCCGAGGCCCCCATCTTCAGCGTGGCAGATTTCGGCTTGGAGGCCGACCTCTTCACCGCTGTGCCAGAGCTGGTGGCAGCCCTTTAAACACACGTTGAAAAAAGCACTCTGCGGGGTGCTTTTTTCTTTGGCCTATTTTTGGAGACAGAAAACATGAGTTACATCGCCCCCGTCAAAGACATGCTGTTCAACATGGAGCACTTGGCTGGCCTCGAGCAAGTGGCCCACATCCCCGCGTTTGAAGACATGGGTGTCGAAACCGCCCAAGCCGTTTTGGAAGAATGTGCCAAGCTGACCCAAGATGTGTTGTCCCCTTTGAACTGGGAAGGCGACAAGAACCCCTCGTTCTTCAAAGACGGTCACGTGACCACCACACCGGGCTTCAAAGAGGCCTACCAACAATATTGCGAAGGTGGCTGGCAAAGCCTGCAACACCCCGCCGACTTTGGCGGCCAAGGCTTGCCCAAAACCATTGGTGCTGCTTGTGGCGAAATGCTCAACTCGGCCAACATGAGCTTTGCCTTGTGCCCCATGTTGACCGATGGCGCGATTGAGGCCCTGCTCACCGCAGGCTCTGACGAGCTGAAAGCCACGTACCTTGAAAAGCTCATCTCTGGTGAGTGGACCGGTACCATGAACTTGACCGAGCCACAAGCCGGCTCAGACTTGGCCGCAGTACGCAGCCGCGCCGAGCCTTTGCCTGATGGCACTTACAAAGTGTTTGGCACCAAGATCTTCATCACCTACGGTGAGCACGACATGGCCGAGAACATCATCCACTTGGTGTTGGCCCGTGTGCAAGGTGCACCCGAAGGCGTGAAGGGCATCAGCTTGTTTGTGGTGCCTAAGTTCATGGTGAACAAAGATGGTTCGCTCGGTGCACGCAACGATGTGCATTGCGTGAGCATTGAGCACAAGATGGGCATCAAAGCCAGCCCCACAGCCGTGTTGCAGTATGGCGACCACGGTGGTGCGATTGGTTTCTTGGTGGGCGAAGAAAACCGTGGCCTCGAATACATGTTCATCATGATGAACGCGGCACGTTACGCCGTAGGCGTGCAAGGCATCTCCATTGCCGAGCGTGCGTACCAAAAGGCTGTGACGTTCTCACGCGACCGCGTGCAAAGCCGCCCCGTCGATGGCAGCATGAAAACCAGTGCGCCCATCATCCATCACCCCGATGTGCGCCGCATGTTGATGACCATGCGTGCCTACACCGAAGGTTGTCGCGCCATGGCGACCGTGGCTGCTGCGGCGTATGACGCCTCGCACCACCACCCCGATGCCGACACACGCAAAGAGAACTTGGCCTTCTACGAATTCTTGGTGCCCTTGGTCAAAGGCTTCAGCACTGAGATGAGCTTGGAAGTCACGAGCCTTGGCGTGCAAGTGCACGGTGGCATGGGCTTCATCGAAGAAACCGGTGCGGCACAGTACTACCGCGATTCCAAAATTTTGACGATTTATGAAGGCACCACCGCCATTCAAGCCAACGATTTGATCGGTCGCAAAACCGGTCGTGATGGCGGTCAAACCGCCAAAGGCATTGCCGCACAAATCGCCCACACCGAAGCTGAATTGCTCAAGAGTGTCAGCGCCAACGCCAAGGCCATGGCTGCACGTTTGAAGGCCGCACGCGAAGCCTTCCTGAGTGTGGTCGACTTCGTGGTGGCCGGCGCCAAAGCCAGCCCCAACGCCGTGTTTGCAGGCAGCGTGCCTTACCTCATGCTCACGGGCAACTTGGTGGCTGGCTGGCAAATGGCGCGTGCCTTGTTGGTGGCAGAGGCCGAGTTGGCCAAGGGTCATGATGCGGTGTTCATGCAATCCAAAATTACTACGGCGCGTTTTTATGCCGACCACATCCTGACCAAAGTGCCAGGCATGCGTGACAGCATTGTGGAAGGCGCAGACAGCGTGACCGAGCTGGCGCTTGATGCGTTTTAAATCTGCGTGAGCCAAAACTTCTGAGTTAAACAACAGGGCACTTCGGGTGCCCTGATTTTTCTAAAGGGTCTGATATGTCGCGTTTGCCATCTGTCTTTGATGCGCTGAAATTTCCAGTCATCGCCTCGCCCATGTTCATCTTGAGCACGCCTAAGTTGGTGATTGCCCAGTGCAAAGCAGGCGTGGTGGGCTCCATGCCTGCGCTCAATGCGCGCCCAGCGGAGCAACTGGAAGAGTGGTTGATTGAAATCACCGAGGCGCTGGCAGCGCACAACCGCGATCACCCAGACCAGCCGGCAGCGCCGTTTGCGATCAACCAAATCGTGCACAAAAGCAATGACCGCTTAGAGCACGACATGGCCTTGTGCGTGAAGTACAAGGTGCCCATCATCATCACCTCACTCGGTGCACGTGAAGATGTGAACGCGGCTGCACACAGCTATGGCGGCATCGTGATGCACGATGTGATCAACAACACCTTTGCCAAAAAAGCGATTGAAAAAGGGGCGGATGGTTTGATTGCCGTGGCTGCTGGCGCGGGTGGCCATGCCGGTGTGAAGAGCCCGTTCGCGTTGGTTCAAGAAATTCGTGAGTGGTTTGATGGCCCGTTGGCTTTGAGTGGCTCGATTGCCACAGGCGGTGCGGTGTTGGCAGCGCAAGCCATCGGTGCAGACTTTGCCTACATTGGCTCCGCGTTCATTGCCACCGAAGAGGCAAGGGCCGCCGAGGACTACAAGCAAGCTGTGGTGGATGGCACATCCGACGACATTGTGTTGAGCAATTTGTTCACGGGCGTGCACGGCAACTATTTGGCTCCCTCGATTCGCAAAGCGGGTCTTGACCCTGCGAACTTGCCCGAAAGCGACCCGAGCAAGATGAACTTTGGGGGCGGTGCGCAAAAGGCGTGGAAAGATATTTGGGGGTGTGGCCAAGGGATTGGCGCGGTGAAAGCGGTGGTGCCTGCGGCTGAGTTGGTGGCACGTTTGAAGCGGGAGTACCAAGCGGCGAAGCAACGCGTGACGGCATAACGCTTTTGCCCAGCCCCAAAAAAAAGCCGCTCTGAGAGCGGCTTTTTTTGTGAGGTGTGTGCAGAATTAACGCAACACCAGCACCGGCACGTTGGCGTGTGTCAACACCTGCTGTGTTTCGCTGCCAAGCAACAAGCGCTTGATGCCACGGCGGCCATGCGAGGCCATGACGATCAAATCAGCTTTGTGTTTTTTGGCGGCTGCAATCAACGCATCTGAAACGATGTCTGATTTCACAACCACGGCCTTGGTGTTCACGCCTTTGGCTTTGGCTGACTTGACCACCGCGTCCAAGACTTTTTGGGCGCCATCGGTCCAACCCTTTTCAATTTTGGAAACTTCAGAGGCAGTCAGTGGCAAAGAGCCTTCGAAGTAGCTTTGTGGGTAACGGGGAGTGACCTTGATGGCGATCAACTCGGCACCGCTCAAAGCTGCCAACTCAATGGCACTGTTGATGGCTTTTTTGGACAAGGTGGAACCATCTGTCGCGACCAAAATACGTTTGTACATAAACTGCTCCTTTTGTTGATTTTCGTCATTGAGCTTACCCCATGTGCAAAGACCTGTGTTGATGCACATCAAGTTTGGGCTGCACGATGCCGTTAGGCTACCTACCTTATGCATTCAGATCCATCGTTGGTTGCGCTGTTAGACGATCGCCAAGAGTGGCTGCGTTTCAGTCAGCCACACAAAAATAAGCAAACGCCTCAGGCCCATGACTGCTGGGATTCCCACGTGGTCATTCAAGGCATGCATTGCGCGGCGTGTGCGTTCACCGTCGAAGAGGCGCTCATGTCGGTGCCCGGCGTGCAGTCGGTAGAAGTGAATGCCGC
>JBEEJP010000086.1:0-7780 GCA_041169125.1 Pseudomonadota bacterium | reverse complement strand
TCATTTGAATGACCGCGGCCTTGCTCATGCAATACGGGCCAATTTGCGGCAACGCACGCAAGCCCGCCACTGAAGCGATGTTGATGATGCGCCCACCTGTGTAGGTGCCGGGTGCTGCGCCCTTGGCGCGTGCCAGCATGCGCTTGCCCACCTCTTGCGCCACGAAAAAAGACCCTTTGACGTTGGTATTGAACGTGAAGTCAAAGTCTTCTTCGGTCACGTCTTGCACACGCTGCGTCGTGCTCACGCCTGAGTTGTTCACCAAAATATCAATGCTGCCCACCTCGGTTTCAGCATGGGCCACCGCCGATTGGATGCTGCGCAGTGTGGTCACATCCAAACTCACCACATGGGCATCGCCCCCCTCGGCTTGAATCTCGGCACGCAGCTCTTTGAGCTTGTCCATGCGACGGCTGGCCAGCACCACGGCCGCACCGGCACGCGACAAGGTTTTGGCGAATTGCGCACCCAAACCGCTCGAGGCGCCCGTGACCAGAGCCACACGTCCCGACAAATCCATGCTGTAAGCCATGCACACCTCCTAATTGTTGAGTAATTTCATTATGACAAGTGCATCTGTGACAGGCCCTAGAATCTGTCTCACCTCTGACAACACACAGAATGAGACAACGTACATGACACAAGAAGACATCCTCGCCCAATTTGGCCCACGTGAGGCCATGGAATACGACGTGGTTGTGGTGGGTGGCGGCCCTGGTGGTTTGGCCACGGCCATCCGCATCAAACAACTCGCGGCTGAAAAAGGCAACGACGTTTCAGTGGTGGTGCTGGAAAAAGGCTCTGAGCCTGGCGCACACATCTTGTCTGGCGCGGTGATGGACCCCAAAGCCATGACCGAGCTCATCCCCAACTGGAAAGAACTCGGCTGCCCACTGAACCAAGAAGTCACGGGTGACGATGTGTTGTTCCTCAGCGAAACCGACGCACAACGCACCCCCGATTGGTTGCTACCCCGCAACTTCCACAACGATGGTTGCTATGTGGTGTCCCTCAGCAACGTGGTGAAGTGGATGGCGGCGCACGCCGAATCCATCGGCGTGGAAATTTTCCCTGGCTTCACCGCCGCTGAAGTTTTGTATGACGAACACGGCGCAGTGAAAGGCGTGGCCACTGGCAACCTCGGCGTGGGCAAAGACGGCGAACCCACCGACAACTTCCAGCTCGGCATGGAGCTGCATGCCAAGTACACCATCTTTGCCGAAGGCGCACGTGGCCACTTGGGCAAACAAGTCATTGCCAAATACAACTTGACGCAAGGCCGTGACCCACAAAGCTATGCCATCGGCATCAAAGAACTGTGGGAAGTCGACCCCGCCAAAGCCAAACCCGGCTTGGTGGTTCACACCTCGGGTTGGCCCATGCAAGACGACGCCTTTGGGGGCGGCTTTTTGTACCACCTCGAAGACAACAAAGTCACCCTCGGTTTTGTGCTCGGCCTTGACTACAAAAACCCATGGCTCAGCCCCTTTGAAGAAATGCAACGCTGGAAAACGCACCCAGCCATTGCAGCCCACCTCGAAGGCGCCAAACGCATTGGCTACGGTGCACGTGCCATCAACAACGGCACACCACAAGCGTTGCCCAAGACCGTGTTCCCAGGGGGCGCACTCATTGGCTGCGATGCAGGCTACTTGAACGCCGCTCGCATCAAAGGCAGCCATGCTGCCATCAAGAGCGGCATGTTGGCCGCTGACGCTGCTTATGAAGCCGTGTCGGCCGGTCGCGCCAACGATGAACTCAGCGCCTACCCTGCTGCTTTCGAGAAGAGCTGGTTGAGCAAAGAACTCAACCAATACCGCAACTTCAAACTGTGGTTCAAAAAAGGCAAGCTCGTGGGCATGTTGATGACCGGCATCGAACACTGGCTGCTGCCCAAGCTCGGCATCGACACCACACCTTGGACACTGCACGGCGACAAACCCGACCATGTGAACTTGGAGCCAGCGTCGCAACACGCCCCCATCCACTACCCCAAGCCCGACGGCAAGCTCACGTTTGACCGCTTGAGCAGCGTGTTCATCAGCAACACCAACCACGAAGAAAACCAACCCGCGCACTTGACGCTCAAAGACGCATCGGTGCCTGTCAACATCAACCTCGCTAAATTCGCTGGGCCTGAGAGCCGCTATTGCCCTGCTGGTGTGTATGAGTTTGTGAAAAACGACGACAACACCGACCGCTTGCAAATCAACGCGCAAAACTGCGTGCATTGCAAAACCTGCGACATCAAAGACCCCACACAAAACATTGTGTGGGTCACGCCTGAAGGCGGTGGCGGCCCCAACTACAGCGGCATGTAAACACCATGAACAAATATCACGCAGAACACACCTGGGTGCGCATCGAAGGCGACACGGCCTTGGTGGGCATCACCCAACACGCGCAAGACACGCTGGGCGACATCGTGTTTGTGGACTTTGCTGACATCGGCCAAACCTTTGCACAAGGCACGGTGGCTGGGGTGGTTGAATCCGTCAAAGCTGCGGCAGACGTGCACATGCCTGCCAGCGTAGAAATTTTGGAACACAACGAAGCGTTGCGCGCTGACCCATCGTTGGCCAACTCTGACCCAGAGGGTGCCGGCTGGTTTTACAAGGTCAAGCTCAGCAACGTGGCTGAGTTGGATGGGTTGATGGACGCGGCGGCTTATCAGGCCATCGCAGGTTAATTTTTTGCGTTGACGATGCGCTGCTTCTGAGTGGAGCAGCGCCGCCCTCCTCAGAGACTGCGTCACGATTGCGTCGGTCGGCGCTACCCCACTCAGAAACAGTTGGTTCGCGAACCAGCTCTCTTCGCTTAGCCTAGCGCTTGGCCTAAGCGGGCAATCCCCTCATTGATCTTCTCCACATCCGCCGTGGCAAAGCTCAAACGAATGGCTGTCGTGTCAGGGTTGCTGGCAAAGAAGGGCGCCCCCGGCACGAAGGCCACCCCTTTTTCAATGGCGCGTTTGGCCAGCTCGTTGCCGTCTTTCACTTTGCCACCTGCGCCAGTGAGGTTAGCCCAGAAGAACAAGCCGCCTTGCGGCTGGGTGAACGTGAGGGCGTCCTGCAGCTCGCGTTTCAAGGCTTCGCCCATGGCTTTGGCACGCTCGGCGTAGACGCTGCGCACATGCGCCAAGGTGGCGGGCATGCGGCCTGCCTTGAGGTAGTGCGCCGCCGTGGCTTGGGCAAAGGTCGAGGTGTGAGCATCGCTGAACTGTTTGCACATGGTGGCGCGCGCCAACAGCTCGGGCGGGGCTATCATCCAACCCACGCGAAGGCCCGGCGACAACACTTTGCTCAGAGACCCACAGTGAATGAGCCAATCACGGCTGCCCGGCACTTGGTCACTCAAGGCCAGCAGCGATGGTGGCGGTGTCTCGCCAAAGTACAAATCGCCATAGGGGTCGTCTTCCACCACCACGGTTTTGTACTTCACGGCAAGTTCGAGCACGCGCAAGCGGCGCTCTAAGCTCAGCGTGGCACCGCTGGGGTTGCCAAAGGTGGGGATGAGGTACACGAGTTTGGGTTTGTGTTGCACCATCATTTCTTCGAGCTTGTCCACTTGCACGCCCTGCGCGTCGATGGGTACACCCACCACTTGCGGGCCATACAAACGGAAGCACTGAATGGTGGCCAAAAACGTGGGGCCTTCGACCAAGGCCACGTCACCCGGGTTGAGCAAGGTTTTGGCGATCAGGTCCAGCGCTTGTTGGCTGCCGGTGGTGACGATGAGGCCATTGGCGTCTAAGCCTTTGACGCCTTTGCTGGCCATGAAGGCTGCGAGTTGTTCGCGCAAAGGTTGATAGCCTTCGGTGGCACCGTATTGCAAGGCGGCACCTGGCTCTTGGGTCAAAGCGGCCTCGCTGGCGGCGCGAATGCCGTCCACATCGAACATGGCGCTGTCAGGAAAACCACCCGCAAAGCTGATGATGCCGGGCTTGCCCAAGAGTTTGAAGAGTTCACGAATGGCCGAGGTTTCGACGTTGTTGAGGCGGTCAGCAAATTGCATGGTGGGGATAATGGGCGAATGAAAACACAGCACATTGAGCCTTTTTTTGCGACGCTGAAAGCAGCCAATCCGCAGCCCAATACCGAGTTGGAATATACCAGCGTGTTCGAGCTGTTAGCGGCTGTGTTGCTAAGTGCCCAAGCCACCGACGTGGGCGTGAACAAGGCCACGCGCCGTTTATTCCCGATCGCCAATACGCCACAACAAATCTTAGACCTCGGCCTAGAAGGGCTGGAGGACTACATCAAAACCATTGGCCTGTATCGCAGCAAAGCCAAGCACCTGATGCAAACCTGCCGCATCTTGGTTGAACAACACGCGGGGCAGATTCCCCGCACGCGTGAAGCCTTAGAAGCCTTGCCCGGCGTGGGCCGAAAAACAGCCAACGTGGTGCTCAATGTGGCCTTTGGTGAGCCCACGATGGCGGTAGACACACACATTTTTCGTGTGGGCAACCGCACGGGCTTGGCCAAGGGCAAAACGCCTTACGAGGTGGAGATGCAGTTGATGAAGCGCATCCCCCCTGCGTACTTGGTGGATGCGCACCACTGGCTCATCTTGCATGGCCGCTACGTGTGCCAAGCACGCAAGCCGCAGTGTTGGCAATGTGGGGTGTCGGCCTATTGCAGCTTCCCCCCAAAACGATGAAACCTTGATGCAAAAAAAAGGCCACCCAAGGGTGGCCTTTTGATTTGATGTCGGGTATCAATCCGCGGTTACACCCGCTTTGCGGATGATGGGCCCCCATTTGTTGATTTCCAACTTCAGGTGGTCTTTCAAACCGTCGGCGGTCATCTTGTCGGGCGCTGGAATGTCCGAGCTCAAATCCGCCATGCGTTGCTTGACCACGGGGTCGGTCATGGCGGCGCGCAAAGCGGTATTGAGTTTCTTCAAGATCGGTGCAGGTGTGCCTTTGGGCGCGTACATGCCGTGCCACACCTTGACTTCAAAGCCTTTCAACCCCTGCTCGTCCAATGTGGGCACATTGGGCAAAGCGGCCAAGCGTTTCAAAGTGGTCACACCAAACACCTTGACGCGGCCATCTTTGATCATGGGCACGGTCTGCGTGGTTTGGTCACACAAGATGTCCACTTGGCCACCCAGCAAATCGTTCATTGCAGGGCCTGTGCCTTTGTAGGGAATGGTGTTGATGTTCACGCCAATCGCGCTCTTGAACATCAGGCCACACAGGTTAGACACCGCGCCCAAACCTGCATCGGCCAGTGATACTTTTTGCTCGTTCGCCTTGATGTAGGCAATCAGCTCTTGCAAGTTGTTGGCAGGCAAGTCTTTGCGGGCCAACAAGGTCATGGGCACATCGAGCACTTGGCCAATGTATTCAAAGTCTGCCAGCGGATCGAAATTGAGCTTGTTGTACAAGGCCGGCGCGGTGGACATGCCCATGTGGTGCAACAGCACGGTGTAGCCGTTGGGTGCCGCACGTGCCACTTTGGTGGAGCCAATGGTGCCCCCTGCGCCCACGGCGTTTTCAACAATCACCGATTGGCCCAACGATTTGCCCATTGGAATGGCCATCATGCGTGCCACCACATCGGTGGGGCCTCCCACCGCAAACGGGATGACCAAGGTCACCGCCTTGTCTGGATAAGCGTTCACTTGCGCC
Organism: Pseudomonadota bacterium; assembly: GCA_041169125.1. Taxonomy (GTDB): domain Bacteria; phylum Pseudomonadota; class Gammaproteobacteria; order Burkholderiales; family Burkholderiaceae_C; genus Limnohabitans. Next base: position 2,145 of record JBEEJP010000086.1, on the reverse strand, counting down.
GCCGTTGGGGCTTGCGCATGGGCAACGCCGCTCATCGCCAGCGCAGCCAAGAATAAGTTTTTTACCAATCGTTTCATCGTTGTCTCCTTTTTTAATCAATCAAACACAATCAGGTCACGCATGGCTTCGCCCGTGTTCAAACGGTCAAAACCTTCGTTGATCTGCTCCAGCTTCAAACGCTGGCCCATCAGTTTGTCGACGGGCAGCTTGCCTGCCAAATACAAATCCACATAGCGCGGCACATCTCGCTCTGGAATACACGAGCCCACATAACTGCCTTTCACTGTGCGCTCCTCTGCCACCAGATTGACATGCTGCAGCCCCCAAGCATCGCCGGGTGGCGGCAAACTGGCTGTCACCGTGGTGCCACCTCGGCGCGTCATGCGATACGCCGACTCCATGGCGTGCACCGAACCGGCAAACTCAAACGCAAAGTCCACACCACCTGTCGTCAAGGCTTTGATCTTGTCTAACAATTCAGGATCTTTGGCATTGAACACCGCCGTGGCGCCCAAACTTTTCGCCATGTCCAATTTGCTGTCGTGCAAATCCACCGCAATCACTTGGCGGGCGCCAGAGGCAATCGCAGCCAACACCGCGCAAAAACCCACCCCCCCCAAACCCACAATGGCCGTGGTTTGCCCGGCCCTCACCCCTGCGGTGTTGATGACCGCACCTGCACCGGTCAACACCGCGCAGCCAAACAAAGCCGCTTCAACGGGATCAATCTTGGCGTCAATCTTCACGCACGAGCGGCGCGACACCACGGCATGGTCAGCAAACGCCGACACGCCCACATGGTGATTCACCGGCTTGCCGCCAAAGCCATACAAACGACGTGCACCACTGAGCAATGTGCCTTCTGTGTTGGCCTTGGCACCGGGCTCACACAACGCGGGACGCCCTTCCCCACACATGGGGCAAGACCCACAGCTGGGCACAAACACCAGGGCCACCAAGTCGCCCACTTTCAAATCGTGCACACCCTCACCTAAACCGACCACCACCCCAGACGCTTCATGGCCCAAGGCCATGGGCGTGGGGCGGGGGCGTACACCGGTGATCACCGACAAATCAGAGTGACACAGCCCTGCTGCCTTGAGTTGAATCAAGACCTCGCCAGGGCCGGGGTCTCGTAACTCCAACTCTTGAATCGTCAAAGGTTGACTCTTGGCAAATGGGGCTTGTGCGCCCATTTCATTCAGGACTGCGGCTCTGATTTTCATGCGACACCTGCTTGTTGGAGAACTCGGTAGGCCAACATCACCACAGGGCGATCGACCATCTTGCCGTTGAGTTGTATCACGCCACCGCTTGATGCTCTATCCGCATTGACGATAGCTTGCGCGTATTCCACTTCGTATGCCGAAGGCTGAAAACCTTCGATCACTGCATCCACCTGTTTGGGGTGAATGCACAACTTCGCTTGAAAACCCAAACGCTTGCCGCGCAAGATGTCGGCTTGCAGCTGGGCATCCGATTCAATCTGTACCGTCACACCGTCGATGGGGGCGGCAATCTCAGCCAAACGGCTGGCCAACAAAATTTGATGGCGCACGGGCAACAACTCCAACTCATCGGGGCCGCACTGCAAGCCAAAGCTGAATTGCAAATCGATGTTGCCCAGCGACAAGCGCAAGGTGTTGGGGTGTGCCGCAATCGCTTTGAGCTGGTCCACGCCCTTGGCGCTTTCAATCATCGGAATCAACACCGGTGCGAACGACAGTGCATGGCTCACCTGCGTCAACTGCTCAGCCGATTCGGTTTTGGGCAGCATGAGATGGCGAATGCCCAACTCCTCGATCAAGCGCAAGTCATCGTCCCAATACGGCGTGCCACAGGCGTTGATGCGCACCACAAGGCGCTCAGGGCATTGCTTGAGAAAAGGCGTCAACTCGCGACGAATGGCGTCGCGTGCGGCGTCTTTTTCAGACAAAGGCACCGCGTCTTCCAAATCCACAATCACGGCATGCGCACGGGTGGCCAACGACTTCGCAAAGCGGTCGGGTCGGTTGGCAGGCACAAACAAAAACGCTTGCGCAAAAGACAAGGGGTGGGTCATGCCAACCAAGCCTCCACACGTGCGGCTTTTTCGATCGCCCACAGTTTGGCCATCACGGTTCGCATTTCGGCCTCGGTCGCCGA
>JBEEJP010000085.1:0-7810 GCA_041169125.1 Pseudomonadota bacterium | reverse complement strand
GCACGCCGTACCCCACACTGCATTTGCTGCGCGAAGCCAGCATCGACAAAGCGGTGGAGGCCTATCCCGATGCCTCGCTCATCTTTGAACGCAACATCGAGGTGTTGAATAAGTTGGGGCATGAGGGCTGGGCTAAGTTGGGTATTGCTTCTCGACTGCACAATTGAGCCATGTCTAAACACACATCAGCCGCTGCGCCCAAATCGCAAGACCCCAGTGCGCAGCTGGACCTGCGCCCTGGCCAATCCATCGAGTTGCTCAAAGAGCTCCATATCCTCACACGTGACGGCAAGATCAACCAAGACTCGCGGCGCAAGCTCAAGCAGGTGTATCACCTGTACCAGTTCATCGAAAAGTTGCTCAAAGAATTACCGGCCTCTGCCACGGGGCCAACCCTAGCGGACCATGGTGCGGGCAAGTCGTATTTGGGTTTCATCATTTACGACTTGTTTTTCAAAGCGCTGGGGCAGGGCACGATTTACGGCATTGAAACCCGTGCGGAGTTGGTGGCCAAGTCGCAAGCGTTGGCCAAGCATTTGGGTTTTGAGCGCATGCAGTTTTTGAACCTCAGTGTGGCCGAGTCAGTCAGCAGTCTGGCCTTGCCTGAACAAATCGATGTGGTCACAGGCTTGCATGCGTGCGACACCGCCACCGACGACGCCATTGCGTTTGGTTTGGCCAAGCGCGCCAAGTACATGGTGCTCGTGCCGTGCTGTCAAGCCGAGCTGGCCCGTGCGCTCAACCAAAACAAGGCCCTCAATTTGCAGCGCACGCCACTGGCCGAGCTGTGGCGTCACCCCTTGCACACGCGCGAGATGGGCAGTCAGCTCACCAATGTGTTGCGCTGTTTGTACCTAGAGGCCATGGGCTACCAAGTGACCGTGACCGAGTTGGTGGGCTGGGAGCACAGCATGAAAAACGAACTCATCTTGGCCAAGTACACCGGCCAGAAAAAGCGCAGCGCGGCTGAGCGTTTGCAGGCTTTGTTGGTGGAGTTTGGCTTGCAAGCGTTGGCCGAGACGCGATTCAAGATTTAATCGGGGTCAGGTTCGAATTACCATCGCCAGATGGCTCGCCTTCCTCGTCTCACTGTCACTGGTTATCCGCACCACGTCATTTTGCGGGGCAACAACCGTCAAGACATTTTTCGCACCACGGCGGATTACCAGCGCATGCTCGACTTGCTGTTCGAGCACAGCCGTGCGCACCAGGTCGACATTCATGCCTATGTGTTGATGGGCAACCACCTGCACTTGTTGCTCACGCCGCAGGCGGATCAAGGCTTGCCCAAGATGATGCAGGCGGTTGGCCGAAGCTATGTGCAGGTGTTCAACAAAACACACGCACGCACGGGCACGCTGTGGGAAGGACGCTATCGCTCCACACTCATCCAAACCGATCGCTATTTGTTGGCCTGCATGGCCTACATCGACCTCAACCCCGTGCGTGCGCACATGGTGGCGCAGCCCGAAGATTACGCATGGTCCAGTTACGGGCACTACGCAGGGCGTCGCACAGACCGACTCATCACACCGCATGCGCTGTATTGGACCTTGGGCAACACGCCATTTGCCCGCGAGGCGGCATACGCCGAGTTGGTGCATGCCGGCGTCAGTGCGGATCAGCAAGGTGCATTGACCGACGCCACGCTCAGTGGTTGGGCGCTGGGTGACGAACGGTTTGTGGCCGATTTGCAAACGCAAACCGAAAGACGATTGCTCAAAACCAAGGCGGGACGGCCATTCAGCAAGGTCAATAAACCTGTCCCCAATTAAATAATTGTCAAAATTAATAACCAATTAATTGGGTTCTGACCCCAATTAATTTTCTTGGCATGGATGCTGCAGTGCAGTATCCTTCTTGTCCCGCTGAATTTTTGAGGAATGCGCCATGACCACGGCTGCCGATAAAGCACAACTGCAATCTCAGGGTTTGTACGACCCATCGAACGAACACGACGCCTGTGGCGTGGGCTTTGTGGCTCACATCAAAGGTCAAAAGAGCCACGCCATCGTGGGTCAAGCACTCAAAATTTTGGAAAACCTCGACCACCGTGGTGCGGTGGGCGCTGACCCCCTGATGGGTGATGGCGCAGGTATCTTGATTCAGTTGCCCGATGCGTTGTACCGCGAAGACATGGCCAAGCAGGGCGTGACCTTGCCGCCACAAGGTGAGTACGGTGTGGGCATGGTGTTTTTGCCCAAAGAGCATGCGTCACGCATGGCTTGCGAGCAAGAGTTAGAGCGTGCCGTTCAAGCCGAAGGTCAAGTGTTGTTGGGTTGGCGCGATGTGCCGGTCAACCTCGACATGCCCATGTCACCCCGTGTGCGCGAGAAAGAGCCTGTCATTCGCCAGATCTTCATTGGCCGTGGCAATGACGTGATCGTGCAAGACGCGCTCGAGCGCAAGTTGTACGTCATTCGCAAAACAGCCAGCGCCGCCATTCAGCACCTGAACTTGAAGCACGGCAAAGAGTATTACGTGCCAAGCATGTCTAGCCGCACGATCATTTACAAAGGCTTGTTGTTGGCTGACCAAGTCGGTACCTATTACCGTGACTTGCAAGACGAGCGTTGCGTGTCTGCCCTCGGTTTGGTGCATCAACGTTTCTCGACCAACACGTTCCCAGAGTGGCCCTTGGCTCACCCATACCGCTACGTGGCGCACAACGGTGAGATCAACACCGTCAAAGGCAACTACAACTGGATGAAGGCCCGCGAAGGCGTGATGTCTTCTCCCGTGTTGGGCGATGACTTGAAAAAGCTCTACCCCATCAGCTTCCCAGACCAGTCGGACACCGCCACCTTCGACAACTGCCTCGAGTTGATGACGATGGCCGGCTACCCCATCAGCCAAGCGGTGATGATGATGATCCCAGAGCCATGGGAACAACACACCACCATGGACGAGCGTCGCAAGGCGTTCTACGAATACCACGCAGCGATGTTGGAGCCATGGGATGGCCCCGCGTCTATCGTGTTCACCGACGGTCGCCAAATTGGCGCAACCTTGGACCGCAACGGTTTGCGTCCTTCACGCTACTGCATCACCGATGACGACATGGTCATCATGGGCTCCGAGTCGGGCGTGTTGCCCGTGCCCGAGAGCAAGATCGTGCGCAAGTGGCGTCTGCAGCCCGGCAAGATGTTCTTGATCGACCTCGAACAAGGTCGCATGATTGACGACGAAGAGCTCAAGGCGGGCATGACCAACACCAAGCCTTACAAGCAATGGATCGAAAACGTCCGCATCAAGTTGGACGATGTCAAAGGCCACGAAGGTGAAGTGGCGCAAGCCAACGCTGCGTCGTTGTTGGACCGTCAACAAGCCTTTGGTTACAGCCAAGAAGACATCAAGTTCTTGATGGCGCCGATGGCCATCAACGGCGAAGAAGGCATTGGCTCCATGGGCAACGACAGCCCCTTGGCTGTGTTGTCGAGCAAAAACAAGCCGCTGTACAACTACTTCAAGCAGTTGTTCGCGCAAGTGACGAACCCACCGATCGACCCGATCCGTGAAGCCATCGTCATGTCCTTGGTGTCGTTCGTGGGCCCTAAGCCCAACCTGCTCGACATCAACCAAGTCAACCCACCCATGCGTTTGGAAGTGAGCCAACCTGTGCTCGACTTCGCCGACATGGCCAAGTTGCGTGATATTGAAAAATACACACACGGAAAGTTCAAGAGCGCCACGCTCGACATGACTTACCCCTTGGCTTGGGGCCACGACGGCGTGGAAGCCAAGTTGGCTTCGCTGTGTGCCGAAGCCGTGGACGCGATCAAAGGCGGCCACAACATCCTCATCATCAGCGACCGCGCCGTGGGCCCCACACAAGTGGCCATTCCTGCCGTGTTGGCCTTGTCTGCGATTCACCAACACTTGGTGCGCGAAGGCTTGCGTACCACCGCTGGTTTGGTGGTGGAAACCGGTAGCGCACGCGAAGTGCACCACTTTGCGGTGTTGGCGGGTTACGGTGCAGAAGCCGTTCACCCCTACCTCGCTTTGGAAACGTTGGCCAACTTGCACAAAGATTTGCCAGCCGATTTGTCCACCGACAAAGCGATCTACAACTACATCAAAGCCATCGGCAAAGGCCTGTCCAAGATCATGTCCAAGATGGGCGTGTCGACCTACATGTCTTACTGCGGTGCTCAGTTGTTTGAAGCCATCGGTATCAACAGCGAAACCGTGCAAAAGTACTTCACCGGCACACCCAGCCGCGTGGAAGGTATCGGCATTTTTGAAATGGCCGAAGAAGGCATTCGCATGCACAAGGCCGCGTTCGGCAACGATCCCGTCTTGGCCAATATGCTCGACGCTGGCGGCGAATACGCTTGGCGCGCCCGTGGCGAAGAGCACATGTGGACGCCTGATGCGATTGCCAAGTTGCAACACAGCACGCGCTCGAACAACTTTAGCACCTACAAAGAGTACGCACAAATCGTCAACGACCAAAACAAGCGTCACCTGACCTTGCGTGGTTTGTTCGATTTCAAGATCGACCCCTCCAAAGCTATTTCGGTGGACGAGGTGGAGCCTGCCAGCGAAATCGTCAAACGCTTCGCCACAGGTGCGATGTCCTTGGGTTCTATCTCTACCGAAGCACACGCCACGTTGGCTGTGGCGATGAATCGCATTGGCGGCAAGTCCAACACAGGTGAGGGTGGTGAAGACCCCGCGCGTTACCGCAACGAACTCAAAGGCATCCCGATCAAGCAGGGTGAAACTTTGAAGAGCGTCATCGGCGCTGAAGTGGTGGAAGTGGATATGCCACTGGAAGCGGGCGACAGCTTGCGCTCACGCATCAAACAAGTGGCGTCAGGCCGCTTTGGTGTGACGGCGGAATACCTGTCTTCGTCTGACCAAATTCAGATCAAGATGGCCCAAGGCGCCAAGCCGGGTGAAGGTGGTCAGTTGCCAGGCTCCAAAGTGTCTGAGTACATCGGCAAGCTGCGTTACAGCGTGCCTGGCGTGGGCTTGATTTCTCCCCCACCCCACCACGACATCTACTCGATTGAAGACTTGGCTCAGTTGATCCATGACTTGAAGAACGTGGCGCCTCATGCCGACATCAGCGTGAAGCTGGTGGCCGAAATCGGCGTGGGCACGATTGCCGCAGGCGTGGCCAAGTGCAAGGCCGATCACGTGGTGATCGCCGGTCACGATGGCGGCACAGGCGCTTCGCCTTGGTCTTCCATCAAGCACTGCGGTTCGCCTTGGGAAATCGGTTTGGCCGAAACCCAACAAACCTTGGTGTTGAACGGTTTGCGTGGCCGTGTGCGCGTGCAAGCGGATGGTCAAATGAAGACCGGTCGCGACGTTGCCATTGGCGCGTTGTTGGGCGCTGACGAATTTGGTTTCGCTACCGCACCACTGGTGGTCGAGGGTTGCATCATGATGCGCAAGTGCCACTTGAACACCTGCCCCGTGGGCGTGGCCACACAAGACCCCGAGTTGCGCAAGAAGTTCACAGGCAAGCCTGAGCACGTCGTCAACTACTTCTTCTTCATCGCTGAAGAAGTGCGTCAAATCATGGCGCAGTTGGGTATCAAGAAGTTTGACGACATGATTGGCCGTGCCGACTTGCTCGACATGCGCGCTGGCATCGAACACTGGAAGGCTGCTGGCTTGGATTTCTCTCGTTTGCTGGCTGTGCCACAAGCGGGCCCAGAAATTCCTCGCTACCACGTGGACACACAAGACCACGGTTTGGAAAAAGCACTCGACCAAAAACTCATCGAGAAATCCAAGCCCGCCATTGAGCGCGGCGAGAAGGTGCAGTTCATGGAAACCGCACGCAACGTGAACCGCTCGGTCGGTGCCATGTTGTCGGGCGCTGTGACCAAGGTGCATCCCGAAGGTTTGCCAGATGACAGCATCCGCATCCAACTCGAAGGCACGGGCGGTCAATCGTTCGGCGCGTTCTTGTGTAACGGCATCACCTTGTATTTGATCGGTGAAGCCAACGACTACACCGGCAAAGGCCTCTCGGGTGGTCGCGTGGTGGTGCGTCCGAGCATCGATTTCCGTGGCGAAGCCGTCAACAACATCATCGTGGGTAACACCGTGATGATTGGTGCGACACGTGGTGAAGCGTTCTTCTCGGGCGTGGCCGGTGAGCGTTTTGCGGTGCGTTTGTCTGGCGCGACCGCTGTGGTCGAAGGTACAGGCGACCACGGTTGCGAATACATGACTGGCGGTACGGTGGCGGTGTTGGGTAAAACCGGCCGCAACTTCGCTGCAGGTATGAGCGGCGGCGTGGCGTATGTGTACGACGAAGACGGTCAGTTCGGTAAGAAGTGCAACACCGCCATGGTTTCCATGGAAAAAGTGTTGAGCGCTGCCGAGCAAGAGGCTTCTTTGCCACGTGCCATTTGGCACCGTGACCAAACCGACGAAGCGCAACTCAAGAAGTTGCTCGAAGACCACCACCGTTGGACGGGCTCTAAGCGTGCCCGTGACTTGCTGGACAACTGGGACGCTGCCCGCGCCAAGTTTGTCAAAGTGTTCCCCAACGAATACAAGCGTGCATTGGGCGAGTTGAACGCTGCCAAGACAGCCAAAGCTCCTGCGGCCAAAAAAGCCGTCGCCGCCAAGTAATTGCACAGCACAAGCAAAAGGATTTGAATCATGGGAAAAGTCACTGGCTTTATGGAAATTGAGCGCATCGAAGAGGGCTACAAGCCCGTCAAAGAGCGCTTGAAAAACTACGACGAATTTGTGATCGGCTTGGACGACAAACAAGCCAATGCACAAGCGGCCCGTTGCATGGACTGCGGCACACCGTTTTGTAACAACGGTTGCCCAGTCAACAACATCATTCCGGACTTCAACGACTTGGTGTACCAAGGCGATTGGAAAAACGCGATTGACGTGCTGCACAGCACCAACAACTTCCCCGAATTCACCGGCCGCATCTGCCCCGCCCCGTGCGAGGCGGCTTGCGTGGTGAACGTCAATGGTGACGCTGTGGGCATCAAGTCCATCGAGCACGCCATCATTGACAAGGCGTGGTCTGAGGGCTGGGTGGTGGCGAAGCCTGCAGCAAAGAAAACTGGCAAAAAAGTGGCCGTGGTGGGCGCAGGCCCTGCGGGCATGGCAGCGGCACAACAACTCGCACGCGTGGGCCATGATGTGACCTTGTTCGAAAAGAACGACCGCATTGGTGGTTTGCTGCGCTATGGCATTCCTGACTTCAAGATGGAGAAGTCGCACATTGACCGTCGTGCCAAACAGCTCGAAGCTGAAGGCGTGACCATTCGCACCAGCGTGATCGTGGGCGAGTTGCCCAAGGGCTCGAAAGTGACCAACTGGTCCAAAGAAACCATCACACCCGCCCAGCTGCAAAAAGACTTTGACGCTGTGTTGTTGACTGGTGGTTCAGAGCAGTCACGCGACTTGCCCGCACCTGGCCGCGATTTGGCTGGCATTCACTTCGCGATGGAGTTCTTGCCACAACAAAACAAGGTCAATGCAGGCGACAAACTCAAAGACCAATTGCGTGCCGACGGCAAGCATGTGGTGGTCATTGGCGGTGGTGACACCGGCTCTGACTGCGTGGGCACCAGCACACGCCATGGCGCTGTGGCCGTCACTCAGTTTGAAGTGATGCCCATGCCCCCCGAGCAAGAGAACAAGCCTTTGGTGTGGCCTTACTGGCCGCTGAAGCTGCGCACCAGCTCTAGCCACGATGAGAGCGCCGAAAAAGGTTTGCTCAAGCGCGAATTTGCCATCTCCACCAAAGAATTTGTGGGTGAAAACGGCAAAGTCACCGGCGTCAAAACCGTTCGCGTCGAATGGAAAGACGGCA
>JBEEJP010000084.1:0-7893 GCA_041169125.1 Pseudomonadota bacterium | reverse complement strand
ATGCTGTTCATCACATTGGGTGCGCGTGCATTGATGCGCTCAGACATCGCCAAGGCTTCAGTCAATGCATGACCCGATTCGACCACACGGTTGACCACGCCAAGCTCGTGCAATCGTTGTGCGCTGACGCGCTCGCCCAACAGCAGCAACTCTGCCGCCAACTGGCGCGGCAGCGCCTGCGTCAAGTGCCAGCTGGCACCTGCATCGGGGGACAGGCCCAAGTTGCTGTAGGCCGTGGCAAATACGCTGTTTTCAGCGGCAATCACCAGGTCGCACATGAGGGTCAGTGAAAAACCCGAGCCCACAGCCGCGCCTTCGACGGCGGCGATGATGGGTTTGGGGAATGTGCGAATCGCCTCCATCCAGTTGTGCAGGCTTTCAATGATTTGCGCTTGCGCCTCAGCAGGTCGTTCGCGGTCTGCTTTGAGACGCAGGACATCGCTGCCTGCGCAAAAGTGTGCGCCTTCGCCGGTGATGACCACGCTGCGAATGTCAGGATTGGTCTCGGCCACGTTGAGCGCTTCAATGCCCGCGGCATACATGGCAGGCCCCATTGCATTGCGCAGCGCGGGATCTGACAAGGTCAGGATGAGGGTCTGACCTTGGTTGGTGCTTTTGAGTTGCGCGCTCATGGCGTGTTAGCTTTCGATGTGCATGAGGCTCAAGCCCAATGCGCCTCGGCGGCGCAACCAAGGGCTGGGGCGATAGCGTGTGTCGCCGTAGACGGTTTGCACGTTGAACAGAACTTCTAAGATTTCAGTGGGGCCGTATTTGTTGCCCATCGTGAGCGGGCCAAAGCTGTGCCCCAAGTCCGCTGCACCTGTCGCTTCGATTTGTTCAGGCGTACACACACCCTGTTGGCACATATCAGACGCGATGTTGACGATGTGGGCCACCACGCGTTGCGTCACAAAACCACCGCTGTCGCGAATGACCGTTACCGCTTTGCCATCACGGGCAAACAGCGCATGTGCGGCATCACGCATGTCAGCGCGTGTGGCAGGGCTGGTGGCCAGCACGCGGCGGTGTGTGTGCTTGTCGTCAATCAGCATGTCAATGCCGATGGTGCGGGCGGGGTCCAAGCGCTCAACGATGGCCACGGTGGTCACATCAAAGCCCAAAGGTGCGACGATGGACAGTGCCTGTGCGGAAGGCGAGGCGCCGGTTTCAATCTTGGCTCCCAAGTCTTTGAGCAACTGCAGCAGCTCGGGGCGGCGCATGGCGCGGGTGGACACCCACACCGGCGGCATCTCTGCCACGCTGGGGGTGGCTGGTTCGGCGGGCATTTGCGCTTCACCGTTGACGTAGGTGTAAAAACCTTCGGCTGTTTTTTGGCCCAACTTGCCTTGTGCCACACGCTCTGCAGCGATGGGGCTGGGGCGATAGCGGGGTTCGTTTTCGTATTGTTGGTAGACCGAGGTGATGGCTTGGTGCGCCACGTCAATGCCCGCCACATCAAGCAGCTGGAAGGGGCCCATTTTGAAACCTGCTTGGTCACGCAAGATGCGGTCAATCGTGGCGAAATCGGCCACGCCTTCGGATGCAATTTGCAACGCTTCGGTGGCACCACCCAAGATGCCGATGGTTTTGTAGATGGAGTTCATGTCGAAAAAGAAAACGAAATTCAGCGGCGTACTTGCAGCGCGCCAGGGTTGACGATGTTCGTGGGGGTGCCCTTGATGAAGCTCACCACATTGTCAAACGCAGAGCCGAAATACAGCTCATAGCTGTCTTGCTCCACATAGCCAATATGGGGTGTGCAAATGCAGTTTTCCAAACGCAGCAGCGCATGGCCTTGCATGATGGGTTCGCTTTCGAATACATCAATCGCTGCCATACCGGGGCGTCCACGGTTCAGCGCGGTGATGAGTGCATCGGGTTCGATCAGTTCTGCGCGCGAGGTATTCACCAGCAAAGAGGTGGGTTTCATGCGTGCCAAGTCTGCAAGTTTGACAATGCCGCGTGTGTCGTCGACCAAACGCAAATTCAGCGACAGAACATCACATTCTTCAAAAAAGGCTTCGCGCGAGGTGGCCACATTCAAGCCATCTTTGGCCGCGCGCTCACGCGAGGCTTCGCTGCCCCACATCACCACGCGCATACCAAATGCCTTGCCATAACCGGCCAGCAACTGACCAATCTTGCCGTAGCCCCAAATGCCCAGCGTTTTTCCACGCAACACTTGGCCTAAGCCAAAGTTGGTGGGCATGGAGCCGGCTTTGAGGCCTGACTGCTGCCAAGCCCCGTGTTTCAAATTGCTGATGTACTGTGGCAAACGGCGCATCGCCGCCATGATGAGCGCCCAAGTCAATTCAGCAGGGGCAATGGGAGAGCCAGAGCCTTCGGCCACGGCAATGCCGCGTTCGGTGCAGGCTGCAATGTCGATGTGCGAGCCCGCTTTGCCCGTTTGGGAAATGAGTTTGAGCTTGGGGAGTTTGTCCAAAAGCTGGCGGGTGATTTGTGTGCGTTCACGAATCAACACCAACACTTCGGCGTCACGCAATCGGACGGACAACTGGCCAACACCTTTGATGGTGTTGGTGTAAACCTTGGCTGGATAAGCTTCTAATTTGGACGCGCAGATGAGCTTGCGCACGACATCTTGGTAGTCGTCGAGGATGACAATGTTCATCCCCCAATTGTGCCTTGTGGCGTGAGCCTACACGCCTTGCACGTGTGGGCTCGATGCAAAAAATCAGTGACGATTTTCGAGTTCGGCCAAACGGTCAAGCTCGGCACACACATCAGCCATGCGACCCGAGATCACCATGCGACCGGCTTGGGCGCGGTTGTGTTGGGCTTCCATCACGCGGGCCACGCGCAAAGGCAAGGGGCGGGGCGTGCTTTGCAAGGCTTGTGCGGGCATGAAGCCGCGGACTGCGTTTTGCAGAGGGTTCAAGAGGCGATAAGCGCCAAAAAGTGCGAGGCTCATGGTCGTTCTTTCTTTACATCATCATGGTGTTACGGATGAGGCCAACGGCCAAACCCTCAATTTCAAAAGGCTCGCCTGGCTCGACCACAATGGTTTTGAAGTCGGGGTTTTCGGCGAGCAGCTCAATGTGGCTGGCGGTTTTGCGAAAGCGTTTGACGGTCACGTCTTCGCCCAAGCGGGCCACCACGATTTGCCCGTTTTTGGCGTCTCGGGTCGATTGCACCGCCAACAAATCGCCATCCATGATGCCGGCATCGCGCATGGACATGCCGCGCACACGCAACAAGTAGTCGGGCTTGCGGGCAAAGAGGCTGCTTTCCACAAAGTAGGTTTGGTCCACATGCTCTTGCGCCAAGATGGGCGAACCTGCGGCCACACGACCCACGAGGGGTAGTGAGAAGCCAGAGGGGGAGGTGCTGAACGTGTTCTCTTGGTAGTGGCGTGAGTTGCCGCCTTTGAGACGAATGCCGCGCGAGGTGCCGCTCACCAATTCGATGGCGCCTTTGCGGGCCAAGGCTTGCAAATGTTCTTCAGCGGCATTGGCTGACTTAAAGCCAAGCTCTGCTGCAATTTCGGCGCGTGTGGGGGGCGAACCGGTGTTGGCAATGGCAGACTGGATGAGTTCCAGAATCTGTTGCTGACGGGCGGTGAGTTTGGGCATTTCAATCATCGGTTCGACTCCTGCACAATGTGTGTCTTGAGGGATGTGCCTGTTTGCATATCCAGTAACTGTATTTTTAACCAGCTTTTTGGATTTTGCAAGCCATGAATGCAAAAAAAACTAAAAAAATCGTTGTTTTAGCCACAGGCGGCACCATTGCGGGCTTGGCAGGCGATGTCTCGCAGCCACACAACTATGTGGCGGGGCAAGTTAGCGTCTCTGATTTGTTGGCGGATATTGCACAAGACGGTGTGACGCTCGTGACGGAGCAAGTGGCACAACTCGACAGCAAAGACATGTCATTTGCCGTGTGGCAAAACTTGTTGCGTCGCGTGGCTCATTGGTTGGAGCAAGAGGAGGTGCAGGGCGTGGTCATCACGCATGGCACAGACACGCTCGAAGAAACTGCTTATTTTTTGCAAACAGTTTTGAACCCCGCCAAACCGGTGGCACTGACGTGCGCCATGCTGCCCGCCAATGCGCCCGACAGCGATGGCCCCGGCAATTTGAAAGAGGCACTGGCCTGGGTGCAAAAACCAGCTGCCAAAGGCGTGACCGTGGTGTGCGCTGGGCAAGTGCATGCCGGCGATGCGCTGCAAAAAAGCCACAGCCATCAGCGCAATCCGTTCACCTCACAGGCGTTGGGTTCGCATCCTGCGGCTTTGCAAGTGCCTAGCGTGGCCCAGGTGTTGGCTTGCAGCCATTGGCCACGCGTGGAATTGGTGCTCAACCATGCAGGGGCTGACGGTCGTTTGGTGCGCACCTTGATGGCGCACGATGCTCCCCACGGCTGGGTGGCGGCGGGGACGGGCAATGGCACGTTGCACCATGATTTAGAGGCTGCGTTATTGGAGGCGCAAAAGCAGGGTGCTTACGTGTTGCGCGCTTCGCGTTGTGCGTGGGGTGGCGTGCAGTCGCGCGCGAGGGATGTGTTTGCGCATTCCGGTGCGTTGACCGCGGTACAAGCGCGTGTGGCGTTGTGGTTGCACTTGCTGGCCGTGCAGGCTTAAACCCCAAAAAAAAGCCGCTCCAAAGAGCGGCTTTTTTGTGCAAGCGTGACGCTTGAAACGGCTTAGGCCGAGAGGGCTTGGAATGCGCGCTCTTTGATTTCTTCCACCGAACCTGTGCCGCTGATGGCGCGGTACTTAGGGGCAGCTGCAGCGTCCGCTTTGGCCCAGCCAGAGTAGTAGTCGACCAAGGGGCGGGTTTGCGCGCTGTACACATCCAAACGCTTTTTCACGGTTTCTTCTTTGTCGTCGTCGCGTTGAATCAGGGCTTCACCGGTCACGTCGTCTTTGCCTTCCACCTTGGGTGGGTTGAACTTGACGTGGTAGGTACGACCGCTGGCCACGTGGGCACGGCGACCGCTCATGCGCTCGATGATGGCGTCAAAAGGCACGTCGATTTCGAGCACGTAGTCCAGTTTCACGCCAGCGGCCTTCATGGCATCGGCTTGAGGGATGGTGCGTGGGAAACCGTCAAACAAGAAACCATTGGCGCAATCGGCTTGGGCGATGCGCTCTTTGACCAAGTTGATGATGAGGTCATCGCTCACCAAGCCACCCGCATCCATCACTTTTTTGGCTTCGATGCCCAGTGGGGTACCTGCCTTGACCGCAGCGCGCAACATGTCGCCGGTGGAGATTTGAGGAATGCCGTATTTTTGGCAAATGAAGGTGGCCTGTGTGCCTTTACCGGCACCGGGGGCGCCCAACAAAATGAGTCTCATGTGTGATCCTAATGGTCTACGTTTTATTACTTACTCGAGGATAGCACGTGCATCCCTTCCAAAGCCTTACGCGGCGGCGCTAAGCAGTGCACGCACACGTGCGAGGTCTTCGGGCGTATCCACGCCAGGGCCTGGGGAATGGTCGGTGATGTGCACCGCAATGCGGTGGCCGTGCCACATGGCACGCAGTTGCTCCAGCGATTCACTCACTTCCATCGGGGCTTGCGCCAATTTTGGAAACTCGCGCAAAAAACCCACGCGGTAGCCGTACAGGCCCACATGGCGCAAGGGTGCGGGGTTGGGCAGGGCGCTGAATTGCCCGTTCACGTAGCCATCACGCCACCAAGCAATGGGGGCACGGCTGAAGTACAAGGCGGTGTTGCGGGCATCGAGCACCACTTTCACCACATTGGGATTGGCAAAGTCGGCCACGCTGTCAATCGCGTGGGCGAGGGTGCTCATGCTGCAGTCGCTGCGGTTTTGTAGCAGTTGGGCCGCAGCGTCAATCGAGGCGGGGTCAATCAGGGGCTCGTCACCTTGCACGTTCACCACCACATCGGTGTCTGGCAGACCCAGCAAATCGCAAGCTTCAGCCAAGCGGTCGCTGCCAGAGGGGTGATCGGTGCGCGTCAGCACAGCATCCATGCCGTGTGCTTGGCAAGCCGCCACGATGCGTACATCGTCAGCGGCCACCACCACCCGCGAGGCGGCAGAGAGCTTGGCGCGTTGCGCCACCCGCACCACCATGGGTAAACCGGCAATGTCGGCCAAAGGCTTGTCGGGCAAGCGCGACGAGGCCATGCGCGCTGGAATGAGAACGCAAAACGACATTTACGCTTTCAGCTCAGCGTCGCTCAGGGGGCGGGCTTCGTTTTCTAGCAGTACAGGAATGCCATCACGCACGGGGTAAGCCAAACGTGCGCTGCGCGAGATGAGCTCTTGCGTGTCGCGTTTGAATTCCAAGGGGCATTTGGTCACGGGGCAGACCAAGAGTTCAAGCAGTTTGTTGTCCATGGGGTGATGATAACTTTGCGTGTTGTGCGTGCGCGAGGTGCTGGTCAATTGCGGTCAAGAGTTCGGTGGGTAGGGTGGTTTTCAGTGGCACAGCCCACGCGCTTGGGTGCTGGGCCCAGAGTTTGACCGCGTCCTTTTCGGTACACAGCACATCGCCTTGCGAGGCGTCGATGTGCAGGGCTTGCAGATCGTCATGGTCAGCCAGAGCTTGTGTATGCGCCACATTCAGGCCTTGCTCGCGCAGCATGGCAAAAAATGCTTCGGGCTTGGCAATGCCGGCCAAGGCTTGTACGGGTGTGTCCCACCAGCTGCTGAGTGAGCGTTGGGTGCCATCGGCTTGCAGCGCGTAGTCCGCCAAATGGCGATGCACAGCAAACTCGTTGGGGCCCGCTTCGCCTGAACTCTTCACCACAAGACAAGGCACTTCATGGGGGGATGCGTGGGTGGACCAAGGCTTGCGGGGCCAAGCCTCGCGCAACGGGCCTGCGGGCAGCAAATGGCCGTTGCCTATGCCGCGCTCGTCAAACACGCACAACTCCAAGTCGCGCGCAAGTGAAACGTGTTGCAAACCATCGTCACACACCAACACTTGCACGTCTGGGTGTAATGACAGCAGGGCTTGACCTGCCTCCACGCGGTGGATGCCCACAAACACAGGCACTTGGCAGCTGCGTGCGATGAGCAAGGGCTCGTCACCCACGTTGTGTGGATTGCTGCTGGGTGTGACGGCCAAGGTGCTCGACGTTTTGCGGCCATAGCCCCGCGAGAGCACGCCGACACGCCAACCTTGTGCTTTCAAGTGTTGGACCAAGGCCATGGTGATGGGCGTTTTTCCAACCCCGCCCACCATCACATTGCCCACCACGATGACGGGCACGGGCAAGCGGTGTGTCTTGTAAAAACCGTGTTGGTAGAGCGTGCGCCGAACCGCCACAAGGCCTGCAAATATCCAACTGACTGGGCGCAGCGCGAGGGCTAGAAGCTGACCGAGGGGATTGGTTTTCCAGCCGTTTGGCGCATTCCAAGCTTGGGTTAATGCGTGTGCCATCCGCTGGCCCAAGCTGCGCGGTGTGCTCATGGGCGCGAACCTCAATCGGCCTTGCCGCCGGACGACTGGGCTGCGAAGGTGAGTTGGTTCAGACCGTTGCGGCGTGCGGCTTCCATCACCATCATCACTGATTGGTGACTGGCTTGGGCGTCCGCACTGATGATGATCATCGGGCTGTCAATGCTTTGTGTGGCTTGTGCCAACGCTTGACTCAGGCCTTGCACATCACGCGTGTTGACCAAACGGTGGTTGACGCTGAACTGGCCTTCGCTGCTGATGGACACCATGACTTCATGGGGGTGTTCTTTGGGCGCAGCAGCATCGGCCACGGGGAGGTTCAGCTGCATTTCTGTGAACTTGCTGTACGTGGTCGAGAGCATCAAAAAGATGACCACCACCAACAAAATGTCGATGAACGGAATCAGGTTGATCTCGGGTTCTGGGCTCTTGTCGCGATGAAATTTCATGGCTCAGTCAGACGTCTGTTATTTCAAACGTGCACGCATGGC
>JBEEJP010000083.1:0-8039 GCA_041169125.1 Pseudomonadota bacterium | reverse complement strand
GACAACGACAGCCAAACCACACAAAGCGCTGAGGACAACTTCGCCAGCATCGCGAACGTCCACGATATTGAAGAAGAGATACAAAATTTGCCAGCACGTCAACGAGAAGCCTTCTTGCTGCGTTACTGGGAGGATCTGGATGTTTCCGAGACTGCTGCCGCTATGGGCTGCTCCGAAGGAAGCGTCAAAACACACTGCTCTCGTGCAGTTCTGGCTCTGAGCAAGGCGCTCAAAAACAAGGGAATTCAACCATGACACATACCGCAAATACCCAAGACGAATTTGGCTTGCGCATTGCTGCACGCTTGAATTCTGCCAGCCACGACCTTCCACACGACATTTCCGAGCGTCTGCGTGCGGCACGCACCCGTGCGGTGGCTGCACGTTTGAAGCCACAAATCCGTGTGCAAACCAGCTCTAGCGTCATTCACCAAAACGGTGCTGCTTTGCTCAACTTTGGGGGTGACGAAGGCCTGAACATCTGGAGCCGTTTGGCCTCTTTCTTGCCTCTCATTGCTTTGGTTGGGGGCTTGGCCCTGATTCAAAACATCATGGACGATGACCGTGCCAACGAGTTGGCTGAAGTTGACTCGGCCCTCCTGGTGGACGACCTGCCTCCAGCCGCTTACGCAGACCCCGGTTTCCTTCAATTCTTGAAAAACCCAATGTCCGCAAGCGAAGCCAAAGAGTAAAAACACATGTCTCTCAAACGCTCGATCACAGCCGCATTCGCAG
This sequence comes from Pseudomonadota bacterium, assembly GCA_041169125.1. Classification (GTDB taxonomy): domain Bacteria; phylum Pseudomonadota; class Gammaproteobacteria; order Burkholderiales; family Burkholderiaceae_C; genus Limnohabitans. Next base: position 7,304 of record JBEEJP010000083.1, on the reverse strand, counting down.
CCCAGTTTTTGCTGTGCAGCGTGATGTCGCTCGCCAGCGAGCAAATCTGGGCGCAAACTCCGCCCGCAGCCAACAAACCCACCCCGAGCCTACCCGGTCGTCCGTTGTGGATGGATTTGACAGACGCACAACAGCAGGCGCTGGCGCCGCTGGCCCAACTCTGGCCCACCATGAATGAGCCACACAAACGCAAGTGGCTGGCCATTTCCCAAAACTTTGGCCAGCTCTCGAGTGATGAACAAGCCACCGTCCAAGGGCGTATGCGTGAATGGGCGGCCTTGAGCCCTCAACAACGTTCTGTGGCCCGCCTCAATTACGCCGATGCCAAGCAGCTGCTGCAAGACGACAAAAAAGCCAAGTGGGAGGCTTACCAAGCCCTCTCTCCTGAAGCCAAGCAAAAACTTGCTGCACAACAAGGCGTCCAACCTGTGCTGGGTGCGGCCCCTGCGGTCAAACCTGTCCCCGCCACCAAGCTCGCCACACCGCCAACAGCCAACCCCAACAAGGCTTTACCACGCATTGCGACCGACCAAGCGGCGCCAGCAACCTTGTTGCCCACACCTGTGACCAGTGCCGCACCCGCAGGCACTGCCAGCGAGACGGTCACCACACCTCAATGACACCCGAGTTGATAGCGCCTAGCCTGCCTCGGCGCATGGCTTGTTGGCTCTACGAGGGCTTGCTTTTGTTTGGGGTGTTGTTTATCGCCGGTTATCTGTTCAGCACGCTCAGTCAATCGCGCCACGCGCTTGACAACCGACACGGCTTGCAAGCTTTTTTGTTTTTGGTGGTCGGCATTTACTTCACATGGTTCGGCCACAAAGGCCAAACCTTGGCCATGAAAACTTGGCATATCCGATTGGTCAATACCCAAGGCCATTCACTCAGTCAAAAACAAGCCTTCGTGCGCTATCTTTTCAGCTGGATTTGGTTCATTCCCCCACTCGCGATGCTTGCGCCCTACGCCCTGACAGGGGGCGAAACTGCGGTGCTCTTCACGGGCTGGGTTGCGGTGTGGGCCTTGCTCAGTCGCTTCCACCCCCAACGTCAGTTTTGGCACGATGCCTTGGCTGGCACACGCTTGGTGAACGCACAGCCGACTGAGCCCCAAAAAGCCCAAGACTAGCCGTTACAGTTCAACGCATGAGTGCAAATCCACAAAAAGCCAGAACTGGCCTGAACCGCGTTTGGCACGCCTTCGGCTACTCCCTCAGCGGGCTCAAAGCGGCTTGGTATGAAAAGGCCTTTCGACAAGAAGCGATGGGCGCCTGTGTCCTCGTTCCGCTGTCCTTTTACGTCGGCCAAACCTGGCTTGAGACGGCGTTGTTAGCCAGCACGGTCATTTTGGTCCTGGTGGTTGAGTTGCTCAACACGGGCATCGAGTCAGCCATTGACCGCATTGGCCCTGAATGGCACGAACTGGCCAAACGCGCCAAAGACGTGGGCAGCGCCGCTGTACTCTTGAGTTTGCTGCTCTGCCTTGGTGTGTGGGCCGCAGCCCTTCATGTCAAATTTTTCGTTTGAGAAATGCCATGAACACGCCCGCTTTCTCTGTTTGCGTCTACTGCGGCTCTCGCCACGGCGTTCAGCCTGAATACGCAGACGTTGCGCGCCAAGTCGGCACATGGATTGGTGAACACAACGGCCAATTGGTGTACGGCGGCGGCAACAACGGCTTGATGGGCTTAGTGGCCCAAGCCACGGCAGATGCGGGTGGCCGCGTGGTGGGCATCATCCCCAAAGCACTTCAAACCAAAGAAAACACCCGCACAGCCTGCACGGAGCTGCATGTGGTGGACACCATGCACGAGCGCAAACACATGATGGCCGAACGTGCCGATGTGTTCTTGGCCCTGCCCGGCGGCATTGGCACCTTTGAAGAGTTCTTTGAGGTCTGGACGTGGCGTCAACTGGGTTACCACGACAAACCAATTGGCTTACTCAACACCCAAGGCTATTACGATGGTTTGCTGCAGTTTGCGCAAAACAGTGTCAGCCAAGGTTTCTTGAACGATTGGCAAATGGACTTGATTCGCAGTGGTACCGAGCCAACGGCTCTGCTCAAAGAGTTGGTGCAAGCAGCAGGCTTTTCTCCGGCCTCCAAGCTGACACACGTTTAACCAGCCCCTCCACCCGACTTACCCCACAAAAAAAAGCCGCAACCTTTGAAAAGGTTGCGGCTTTTGCCTTTGTTTGAGCTAAACGCGATAGATCAGATCGCTGTTTCGTCCAACTCACCTGTGCGGATGCGCACCACGCGCTCCACAGGCGTGATGAAGATCTTGCCATCACCGATCTTGCCCGTGCGCGCTGCACGCACGATGGCGTCCACACAGCTGTCCACATCAGCCGCTTTCACCGTCACTTCAATTTTCACTTTGGGCAAGAAGTCCACCACATACTCTGCACCACGGTACAACTCGGTGTGGCCTTTTTGGCGACCAAAGCCTTTCACCTCTGTCACCGTCAACCCCGTCACGCCGCACTCGGCCAAGGCCTCACGCACTTCTTCGAGCTTGAATGGTTTGATGACGGCGGTGATTTGCTTCATGTTGAAAATCCTTGAAATCAATGGGAAAGCCTGCGTCAGGCTCGAAATTTATTGGTTATAGGATAACGCCAATCCTTGCCAAAACTGCGGTGAGTCACGCGAATTCCCACAGGCGATTGACGGCGTTTGTATTCATTGATGCGAATCAAGCGTGTCACCTTCTCCACATCGGCACGTGCAAAACCGGCGGCAATGATTTCGGCAGAGCTCTGGTCGTTCTCCATAAAGCGAGAAACGATTTCATCCAACACCTCATACGGCGGCAAACTGTCTTGGTCGGTTTGGTCGGGACGCAACTCGGCGCTGGGGGGGCGTGTGATGATGCGCTCAGGAATCGGCTCAGCACCTGTGCCATAAGGGTCATGTGCGTTGCGCCAACGTGCCAGCTTGAACACCAAGGTCTTGGCCACGTCTTTGATGACTGCAAAGCCCCCCGCCATGTCACCGTAGAGCGTGCAATAGCCCGTCGCCATTTCACTCTTATTGCCCGTGGTCAACACGATGGAACCAAATTTATTAGACAAGGCCATCAACAAGGTTCCGCGAATACGCGCTTGGATATTCTCTTCGGTGGTGTCCAGCTGTGTGCCTTCAAAGTCGGCCTTGAGCGAACCTAAAAACGCTTCAAACTCCGGCACGATCGACACCTCGTCGTAGCGCACGCCTAGGCGTTTGGCCATGTCGCGCGCATCCACCCAGCTGATCTCGGCGGTGTAGGGCGACGGCATCATCACCGTGCGCACTTTGTCCGCGCCCAGGGCATCCACCGCAATTGCCAACACCAAGGCTGAATCGATCCCGCCAGACAGCCCTAGCAAGGCACCAGGAAAGCCGTTTTTACCGATGTAGTCACGCACCCCCAGCACCAAGGCGTGCCACAAATCTGCTTCGAGCGAACCGTCTTGCGCCACGTCACCCGACAGATGCAGCGCAGACAAAGCGACCGACTGAGTCGGCTCACGCACCACACACACCTCAAACGCAGCCACCTCAAAACTCGGCGCACGCGCTGCCAAAGCACCATCGGCATTCAGTGCAAACGAGCGGCCTTCAAACACCACCTCGTCTTGCCCACCCACCAAATGCGCATAAACCAAAGGCAAGCCCGTGGCCTGCACACGGACGCGCATGGCCTGTTCGCGTTCATCGCCTTTGCCCACGTGGAATGGAGAGGCATTGATGACCGCCAGCAACTCTGCGCCTGCGGCTTTGACCTCTAAGGCTGGTGCATCAAACCAAGCGTCTTCACAAATCAACAAGCCTACTTTGGTGCCTTCCACATCGAACACGCAAGGCTGATCGCCAGCCACAAAATAGCGGCGCTCATCAAACACTTGGTAGTTGGGCAACTCACGTTTGGCATAAGAGGCCACCACCCGCCCCTCGCACACCACACTCGCCATGTTGAAACGGCGTTGCACCGACACCGAGCGTGTGCGCTCGTCGCCCCCCGATGGATGCCCCACCACCACATGCAAGCCCTTTAACCCGCCAAGCGCGGCGGACACCGTTTTCAAGGCATCATCACAAGCTTGGATGAATGAAGGACGCAGGAATAAATCTTCAGCGGCATAGCCGCACAGCGACAACTCGGGGGTCAACACCAGACGTGCGCCGTCTTGGTAGGCAGCTTGGGCACAGTCAATGATTTTTTGGGCGTTACCCGCCATGTCGCCCACCACGAAATTCAATTGAGCAACACAAATTTTGAGAGTCATGGCAGCAGGCACGTGTCCAAAGTAAAACAGGTCTAAAAAAGCAAATGGATTATGTCATCCGCGTCCACGCGAGCCCGCTCGACATCCCTGCTGACAGGTGGGATGCCCTGCTGGCCCAACAAGACGCCCCCTCCCCCTTCATGCAACACGCCTATCTGGTGGCCTTGCACGCGAGCGGCAGCGCCACACCTGAGACGGGTTGGACGGCGCAGTTTGTCACCCTGTGGATGGAGCACACCTTGGTGGCTGCTAGCGTGCTCTACATCAAAGACCACTCCTATGGTGAATACGTGTTTGACTGGGCCTGGGCCAACGCCTATGCCGAGCACGGCCTGAACTACTTTCCCAAAGCCACCTGTGCGGTGCCCTTCACACCCGTGCCGGGTTCGCGTTTGTTGGCCAGAGATGCGTCTGCTCGCCAAGCCCTGCTTGAAGCCATGTTGCAACTGAGCCAGCAGCAAACACTGTCATCTTTGCACCTGCTGTTCTCCAGCCCCAACGACCGTGCAGCCTGCGATGCTCTGGGTCTGATGCAGCGTCAAACCGTGCAATTTCATTGGCACAACGCCGATGCCCAAGGTGGCCGCTTTGATAGCTTTGACGCGTTCTTGACCACCCTCACCCAAGAAAAACGCAAAAAAATAAAACAAGAACGCCGCCGTGTGGCCGATGCAGGGGTGACATTTCGCACCTTGGTAGGAACAGCCATCCAAACGATCGATTGGGATTTTTTCTACCAGTGCTATGAACGCACCTACCTTGAACACGGCAATGCGCCCTACCTGAGCCGAGCCTTCTTTGAACACATGCAACACCACATGCCCCACAACTGGGTATTGTTTGTGGCCGAGCGCAAAGGCCAAGCCATCGCCAGCAGCTTGGTGGCCGTGCAAGGCCTAGGCACTGAAAATGCTGTGGCCTATGGCCGCTATTGGGGCGCGCTTGAGCGCGTGGACTGCCTGCACTTTGAGGCCTGCTACTACCAACCGCTGAGTTGGTGCATCGCCCACCATGTGCAGCACTTCGAAGGCGGCGCTCAAGGCGAGCACAAAATGGCCCGTGCCCTGATGCCGGTGGCCACCTACAGCGCGCACTGGTTGGCCCACCCCGCCTTTGCCGATGCGGTGGAACGGTTTCTTGCGCGCGAGTCAGCAGGCGTCAACCACTACCTCGACCACTTGGCTGAGCGCAGCCCGTTTAAACACGAAGGTTGAAAACAAAAAAGCCCGCCAAAGGGCGGGCTTTGGGTGGACACCACCAAGAATTACTTCTTGTAGTTGGCGATACCGTCCAAGATTTCTTTGTGGGCAGACTCGATGCCTTCCCAGCCCTTGACCTTGACCCACTTGCCTTTTTCGAGGTCTTTGTAGTGTTCAAAGAAGTGGGCAATTTGTTGCAACTGCAACTCATGGATATCGGCCAATGACTTGATGTTGCTGTAACGGGCCAAGATTTTCTTGGTTGGCACAGCCAACACTTTGCCGTCCACACCACCTTCGTCTTCCATCAACAAGATGCCCAAGGCACGGCAAGGCACCACCACGCCGGGTGGCAATGGGAAAGGTGTCATCACCAACACGTCCACAGGGTCACCATCACCCGCGATGGTTTGCGGCACATAACCGTAGTTGGTCGGGTAATGCATGGCCGTACCCATGAAACGGTCCACAAACAGAGCGCCAGACTCTTTGTCGACTTCGTACTTCACTGGGTCTGAGTTCATCGGGATTTCGATGATCACATTGAAGGCTTCAGGAACTTTGCTACCGGGGGTGACTTGATTCAGGGACATGGTGTCTTGTTATAAAAGTTAAAAAAGAAACACAGAGGATTAGCCCCGATTTTACTTTCACGGGGCTTGCGCCTCTGTGTCTTCTTTGAAGCCTTTATTCGTGGGTGCTTTTGCCGGTTTCGTCCATCAACCCCATGAAAACACGCAAAAAGTACACCGCCATCACCAACACAAAGGCAATCACGCCCACGCTCATCAGGCCGTAGTCGGTGGAAAAAAGATCGATCAGTGCTTTCATGGGTCCTACTCCTATCAATTGCAATGCCCTTACTTTGCACGCTTTGAAGCTTTGTCGCACTGATCTACATCAAGGCTTAGGGGATTCTTGGCTCGGGCACAATCCACGCCATGTCTGAACGTGTGATTCCCCTTGTCGACCAGCGGCTGCTTGCTCTACCAGCAACATTGCCTGCCCAGCCTATTGCTGCCACAGGGTTGATCAGCGATGGCCTCGGGCGCCCCCTGCACGATTTGCGCATCAGCGTCACCGACCGCTGCAACTTTCGTTGCAACTACTGCATGCCCAAAGAGGTGTTCAACAAAGACTACGCCTACTTGCCCCACGGCGACTTGCTGAACTTTGAAGAAATCACCCGCCTCGCCAAAGTCTTTGTGGCGCACGGAGTGCGCAAAATTCGCCTCACAGGCGGTGAACCGCTGCTGCGCAAAAACCTTGAAATTTTGGTCGAACAACTTGCCAACATCCCCACGCCGGACGGCTCGCCACTCGACCTCACGCTCACCACCAATGGTTCACTCTTGGCCCGTAAAGCCCAATCGCTCAAAGATGCAGGATTGAACCGCGTGACAGTCAGCTTGGATGGCTTGGACGATGCCGTGTTCCGAGCCATGAACGACGTCGACTTCCCTGTGGCCAATGTCCTCGACGGCATTGCTGCCGCCAAGGATGCGGGGTTGGGGCTGGATGCACAGGGCCGCTTGACCGGTCTCAAGGTCAATATGGTGGTCAAGCGACGCACCAATGTCGACCAAATCCTGCCCATGGCTCGCCACTTTCGTGGCAGCGGCATCACGTTGCGTTTCATCGAATACATGGACGTGGGCGCCACCAATGGCTGGTGCATGGACGATGTGCTGCCATCGGCTGACGTCATTCAGCACATCCAACAAGAATTTCCGCTCGTCGCCTTAGACGCCAGCGCCCCTGGCGAAACCGCACAACGCTGGGGCTACGCCAACGCAGCCGGTGCGTTTGACCCCACCTTGGGCGAGGTAGGTGTCA
>JBEEJP010000082.1:0-8150 GCA_041169125.1 Pseudomonadota bacterium | reverse complement strand
GCAAAGCAATGCGCTTGTGCATGCCTTCCATCAACACCACATCTTCACGCACCGCGCGGTTTTCGGCCACGCGGCGTACGAGGTCGTAATAGCGCATGCGCAGTTGTGCCAGCATGTCAGCTTTGAATGCTTGCTCGTCGGCTTGCGCGGCGTTGTAACCGGCAATTGCACCGTCCACACGTGGGAAGCGGTGCCAAGGCATGTCTAGATCTTGGGTGATGCTCAGTGATTTCAGATTGCCGTTGGGTGTTGTGTTGCCCGGACGTTGAAAACGCGTGCCATTCATCACTTCAATTTGTGGGTTCGGTATCGTCCGTGCTGTATCCACAGCCGCAGCGGCTGCCGCTGTGGCGCTCGCCGCGCCGCGCAACGCAGGGCTTTGGCTGAACATCATGTTTTCAAGCTCAGGCAAGCTGAGCTTTTGTGGGGCTTGTGCCCAAGCGCCGGACGCAGCCGCCAAGCTGAGCACAGTGATGGCAAGTGTTTTTGTATTCAGGCGTAGCAAGCGGGTCACCTCGGGTGGTGTGAGTGAAAGGGCGGACGCATTGTCGTTCAACAAATTTTGCCTCAGCTGTGTGAAGTTATGTAATGGTTGAGTCGCTGTATACACATGCCTCTGCGGGGCTACGTAAAATGCTGTTTTTGGAGCTATCAACATGCGCCTGCTTGGCAAAGCCCTCACCTTTGACGACGTCCTGCTCGTCCCCGCGTTCTCTCAAGTCCTGCCCAAGGACACCTCTCTTGCGACGCAATTCACCCGCAATATCCGCCTGAACTTGCCCTTGGTCTCTGCGGCCATGGACACCGTGACCGAAGCGCGTTTGGCCATTGCTATTGCGCAAGAAGGTGGCATTGGCATCGTCCACAAAAACCTCACCGCACAAGAACAAGCTTCTCAAGTTGCGAAGGTCAAGCGTTATGAATCTGGCGTGTTGCGCGACCCTGTGGTCATCACCCCCGAAACCACGGTGCGCCAAGTCATGGCCCTGTCGGATGAATTGGGCGTGTCTGGTTTCCCTGTGTGCGAAGGCGGCAAAGTGGTGGGCATCGTCACCGGCCGCGATTTGCGCTTTGAAACCCGTTACGACCAGCGCGTGAGCGAAATCATGACGCCCAAAGAGCGTTTGGTCACCGTGCCCGAAGGCACCACACCGGACCAGGCCAAAGCTTTGTTGAACAAGCACAAGCTTGAGCGCTTGTTGGTGGTCAACGACAAGTTTGAACTCAAGGGCCTCATCACCGTCAAAGACATCACCAAGCAACTCAACTTTCCCAATGCGGCGCGCGATGCAGCAGGCAAGCTGCGCGTGGGTGCTGCCGTCGGCGTGGGCGAGGGCACCGAAGAGCGTGTGGAAGCCTTGGCCAAGGCCGGCGTAGACGCCATCGTGGTGGACACCGCACATGGCCACAGCAAAGGCGTGATTGACCGCGTGCGCTGGGTCAAACAAAACTACCCACACATCGAAGTCATTGGCGGCAACATTGCCACGGGCGCAGCAGCTTTGGCCTTGGTCGAGGCGGGGGCTGATGGCGTGAAAGTGGGCATTGGCCCAGGCTCGATCTGTACCACCCGCATCGTGGCCGGCGTGGGCGTGCCACAAATCATGGCTGTCGACAGCGTGGCCACAGCGCTCAAAGGCACGGGCGTGCCCCTGATTGCAGATGGCGGTATTCGCTACAGCGGTGACATTGCCAAAGCCATTGCCGCAGGCGCTGGCACGGTGATGATGGGCGGCATGTTTGCCGGCACCGAAGAGGCGCCAGGTGAAGTGATTCTTTACCAAGGCCGCAGCTACAAGAGTTACCGAGGCATGGGCTCGATCGGCGCCATGCAGCAAGGCAGTGCGGACCGTTACTTCCAAGAGTCCAGCACGGGCAACCCCAATGCGGACAAGCTGGTGCCCGAAGGCATTGAAGGTCGCGTGCCCTACAAGGGCTCGGTGGTGGCCATCATTTACCAAATGGCAGGCGGCTTGCGTGCCAGCATGGGCTATTGCGGTTGCGGCACGATTGAAGACATGCACAACAAGGCCGAGTTTGTGGAAATCACAGCGGCAGGCATCCGAGAAAGCCATGTGCACGATGTGCAAATCACCAAAGAAGCACCAAACTATCGGGCTGAATAAGCTTTAAGTGTTCTTGTGACAGCCACCCCACGGGGTGGCTTTGTTTTTTTTGAGACAATACGGGGCTAGGCCACTTGAAGGCCCTTTTTTATTTATGTCGCACCAAAAAATCCTCATCCTCGATTTCGGCTCTCAAGTCACCCAACTCATTGCCCGCCGTGTGCGCGAGGCCCATGTGTTCTGCGAGGTTCACCCTTGCGATGTGAGCAGCGATTGGGTGCGTGAGTACGCCAAAGACGGCAACCTCAAAGGCATCATCTTGTCGGGCAGCCACGCGAGCGTGTACGAGGTGGACGACCGCGCACCTGACGCGGTGTTTGAGCTGGGCTTGCCAGTGCTGGGCATTTGCTACGGCATGCAAACCATGGCCACCCAACTGGGCGGCAAGGTCGAGGCGGGCACCACCCGCGAGTTTGGTTACGCCGAAGTGCGCGCGCATGGTCACACCGAACTGCTCAAAGGCATTGAAGACTTCAGCACCGCTGAAGGTCACGGCATGCTCAAGGTGTGGATGAGCCACGGCGACAAGGTCACGCAACTGCCTGAAGGCTTCAAAGTCATGGCGTCCACGCCAGCTTGCCCGATTGCGGGCATGGCCGACGAAGCACGCAAGTTTTATGCGGTGCAGTTCCATCCCGAAGTCACACACACCGTGCAAGGCCAAGCCTTGTTGAACCGCTTTGTGTTGGATATTTGTGGCACGCGCCCCGACTGGATCATGGGCGATTACATCGAAGAAGCGGTGGCGGCCATTCGCAAGCAAGTGGGTGACGAAGAAGTCATCTTGGGCCTGTCAGGCGGCGTGGATTCGTCGGTGGCTGCAGCCCTGATTCACCGCGCCATTGGCGACAAACTCACCTGTGTGTTTGTGGACCACGGCTTGTTGCGTCTGAATGAAGGCGACATGGTGATGGACATGTTTGTGGGCAAGTTGCACGCCCACGTGATTCGTGTGGATGCCAGCGATTTGTTCTTGGGCAAATTGGCCGGTGTGAGCGAGCCTGAGCAAAAACGCAAAATCATTGGCGGCTTGTTTGTGGACGTGTTCAAGTCTGAAGCGGCCAAATTGAAAGCCGGTGACGGTGGTCACAAAGGCGCCACGTTCTTGGCCCAAGGCACGATTTACCCCGACGTGATTGAAAGCGGCGGCGCCAAGAGCAAAAAAGCCGTCACCATCAAGAGCCACCACAACGTGGGCGGCTTGCCCGAGCAGTTGGGCTTGAAGTTGTTGGAGCCTTTGCGCGAATTGTTCAAGGACGAAGTGCGCGAACTCGGCGTGGCCTTGGGCTTGCCCCGCGAGATGGTGTATCGCCATCCCTTCCCAGGCCCAGGCTTGGGTGTGCGCATTTTGGGCGAAGTGAAGAAGGAATACGCCGACTTGCTACGCCGTGCCGATGCCATCTTCATCGAAGAGTTGCACAACTTCACCGATGAAGCCACAGGCAAAACGTGGTACGACCTGACCAGCCAAGCCTTCACCGTGTTCTTGCCCGTCAAGAGCGTGGGCGTGATGGGCGATGGCCGCACCTACGACTATGTGGTGGCCTTGCGCGCCGTGCAAACCAGCGACTTCATGACGGCAGACTGGGCCGAGTTGCCTTATGCCTTGCTCAAGAAGGTGTCGGGGCGCATCATCAACGAAGTGCGTGGCATCAACCGCGTGACTTACGACGTTTCATCCAAGCCACCGGCCACGATTGAGTGGGAGTAATCATGACGCATCCAGCCCGAAGCGATTTGAAACTGACAGCAGAGCAACTTGCTGCGTGCGAGCCGATTGAGCAGTATTTTCTCGGCCATGCGAATGACGATGCGAGCCATATGCGTCGTGCCTTTTTGCCCACGGCCCACATCGAATCTATGCGTGAAGGGGTGTTCACCTCTTGGCCGCTAGCCGTTTACTGCGAACGCTTTGGCGGCAAGCCCGCAGCGGACGAAGCCACGCGCCGACGCACCATCGATTGGATCGAAGTGGTGGGCTCTGCCGCCAGCGCACGCGTCACGCTGGTGCACGGTGCCACCACCTTTACCGACTATTTCGTGTTGCTGCACACCCAAGACGGTTGGAAGATTGCGAACAAAGCCTTTGTTGGCCAGCCCACCCAACCCTAAAGCGGCACACAGCGCAAACGCCCTACAATTGAAGGCTGCTAGCAAATTGCCCGATTGGGGCTTGAATTTTTAATTAGAGAACACTGAGTACATGGCAAAAGAAGAAATGATCGAAATGAAGGGTGTCGTGACCGAGGTCTTGCCCGACTCTCGCTACCGCGTCACCCTGGAAAACGGTCACTCCCTGATCGCATACACCGCAGGCAAGATGCGCTTGCACCGCATCCGTATCATCGAAGGCGACAAGGTCACGGTCGAACTGTCGCCTTACGACATGAACAAAGCGCGCGTGACATTCCGTCACATCGAAGGCAAGGCTCCAGGCCCAGCCGTCAAACGTCGTTTCTAAACAGGCCCACCGCGGTCATTGGCTTTGTACCAACCTCCGCAGTTCAAAGCCAAAGATGAGGCTCACGCGCTCGCTCTCATGCGGGCGCATCCGTTTGCAAGCCTCATCAGCGTGGACGAAGATGGTTTGCCCTTCGTCACACACCTTCCTCTTCATTTGACGCAGTTGGATGGCCAGCACATGCTGCTGGGGCATTGCGCCAAGCCCAACCCACATTGGCGCTATTTGCAAGCGCGTCCCCAAGCTTTGGTGACGTTCATGGGCCCACAGGCCTATATGTCGCCCAAGGTTTACCCAGACCTCACACGTGTGCCCACTTGGAGCTACTTGGCCGTGCATGCCAAGGTCGAAGCCTCCTTGGTCGAAGAGCCCCAGGCGAAAGACCGCTTGCTCAAGCAACTCATTGCTGACCACGAGCCGGCCTATGCGGCCCAATGGCGTGGTTTGGGCGAAGATTTTCAACACCAGATGCTCAACGGCATTGTGGCATTTGAGCTGCGCATCACCGAGCTGGCATGCAAGCTCAAACTCAACCAGCACCGCCCTGAATCGCATGCGGCCATGCACGCCGCGTATGCGCAAGGCAGCACGAACGAACAAGCTTTGGCCGAGTGGATGGTCAAGCTCGGCATGGTCTAAGCCATGACGTATTCACCTGAAGACTTGGGCTTCATGCAACTGGCCTTGCGCCAAGCGCAAGCTGCCGCCGATGCAGGCGAAGTTCCCGTGGGTGCAGTGGTGGTGAGGGCAGGGCAGGTGATTGCCTCGGGACATAATGCGCCTTTGTCGAGCCAAGACCCGACAGCGCATGCGGAAGTTCAAGCGATGCGTGCGGCCGCCCATGCGCTCGGCAACTACCGATTGGATGACTGCACTTTGTATGTGACCTTGGAGCCCTGCACGATGTGCAGCGGGGCAGCCTTGCATGCCCGTTTCAAACGCGTGGTGTTTGGTGCGAGTGAACCCAAAACGGGAGCCGCAGGCTCGGTGTTGAATGTGTTTGCCAATGCAGCACTGAACCATCAAACCCAAGTCACAGGCGGGGTCATGGCCGATGCGTGTGCGCAGGTGCTGCACGATTTCTTTGAACAACGCCGCGCGCAGCAGCAAAGCACCAAAGTGCCTTTGCGTGAGGACGCTTTGCGCACCCCCGAGGCCATCGGGGTGCAAGCATTGGTGGCATGCGGTTTGTCGCCCAGCATGTCGCGTTTCAGCTCAGATTTACCGGCTTTAGACGGTTTGCGTTTGCATTGGTTGGACAATCGGCAAGACGGCCAAACCGCACCGCATGTGTACTTGCACGATCTGAATGGTTGGAGTGTGCAATACGCTGAACCGTTGAAATCCTCGGCGCCGGTGATTGCCCTTGATTTGCTGGGTTTTGGCCTGTCGGATAAACCCAAAAAAGTAGCCACGCATCGCTTGTCTTGGCATACCCAAGTCCTGCGCGAATTTCTTGAGACTTTACAACCTGCACCTGTGGTCTTGCATGCACCGCGGGTGATGGCGCCATTGCTGCATACCTTGTCCATTCCGGTTCGATGGTTGGATCCCCTTGTCTTACCGCAAGACTTGCGTGATGCCCCTTATCCCGATTCTGGCCATCGGGCCGGTCCACGTGCGTTGGGTGCGTTGCTGGCTCAGCATGCCTGCGACTGATTTGACGCGACAATCCTGCCATGGCACATATTTACATCTATTCTCCTAGCGGCGCAGTGCGCGACAAAGTGGCTTTCAAACGCGGCGTGAAACGTCTTGCCGCGCTTGGGCATGACGTGGAGGTGGATGTCGACGCACTCACAAGTCACACACGCTTCGCTGGCGACGATGCCACACGTTTGGCGGCCATCCATCGCGCTGCAGAGAGTGGCGCTGATGTGGCGTTGATCAGTCGTGGCGGCTACGGGCTGACGCGTCTTTTACCTGCCATCAAATACAAGCAGGTGGCCAAAGCCATTGCAAAAGGGACCCAGTTTGTGGGCTTGAGTGATTTCACTGCCTTCCAAAATGCAATGCTGGCCAAAACAGGCGCCATCACCTGGGCTGGCCCTGCTTTGGGGGAAGACTTTGGTGCAGAGCAGCCCGATGACATCATGGAAGCTTGCTTCGAAGACTTGGTCAGTGGGCAAGGGGAGGGGACAGGTTGGCACTTCTCTACCGCTTGTGCCGCAGCCAATGCCAAACGCCGCGCAGGTGTTTGGGCGCATGACGCTGTGTTGTGGGGCGGTAATTTAGCGGTGTTGGTGTCTTTGCTTGGCACGCCCTATTTTCCAAGTGTGAAAAATGGCATTTTGTTTTTAGAAGATGTGGGCGAACACCCGTACCGCATTGAGCGCATGCTGACGCAGCTATTGCATGCGGGTGTGTTGGCACAACAAAAAGCGATTGTGTTGGGGCAGTTCAGCAGCTACAAGCTCACCCCCCACGACAAAGGCTTCAAACTACAAAGCGTGTTGGATTGGTTGCGCACGCATGTCAAAGCCCCCGTTTTGACAGAGTTGCCTTTTGGTCATGTGCCCACGAAAGTGTGTTTGCCAGTGGGGCAAAAGGTAGACTTGGTGGTGGAAGATCGAGACGCTTTGCTGCTGTGGGCTCACGGCCATCATGGGTAAAGCGGCTGCTGTATCTCAAGTGATCAAAATGGGCGTATTGAGCTGATAGCCAAAGTTACGAACTGACTCAATCGCATTTTCGCCAGCGCCCACATCGTGCAGCTTCTTTCTAAGCCGAACAATGCGGACTTCGAGTGTGGACTTTTGAATTTTCTCAGCGTCCGTGCCTAAAGCTTTGATGAGGCGTTCCGTCTCCAAACGACACGAGGGCGCGTGTGCCAGTGCGATGAGCAAATTGGCTTCCGCCGCGGTGAGGTGATTGCTGCCCGTTGAGCCTGTCAAATGCAGCTTTTGCAGCGTGAGTGTTTGGCCTTGTGCCCGATGCTCCAAGAACGTCGGCAGGATGTTGCGGCGACGTGCAAACCCTTGAATAGCGGCGCAAAGTTCATCTAAATCGACCGGTTTGGTCATGTACAAATCTGCCCCCGCTTCATAGCCCAATACTTTTTCGACACTTTGCGCACGCGCCGTGAGCATGACCACACCTGCCAGTGGATACGTCCGGCGAATCCGTTTAGCCAAACTGATGCCGTCTTCACCGGGTAGATTCAAATCCAGCAAAAAGACATCTGCAACGCCGCGTGAGATTTTTTCAGACATCTCTTCTGCACTCGCAAAGCCTTGTACTTCGTGCCCCCGTTCGGCCAGGGCCATGCAGGTCAGTTCGCGCAAATCGTCATGGTCTTCCACGACGACGATGTTTAATTTGGAATCCACAGAATGAACCTCACTTGATCGGGGGTCGGTGCGTAGACGCAACGACCTCCCAGAATTGTTGCCAATCGAGACACGAGAAACAGACCCAAGCCTGTTCCCGACATATTGAGCGCTTTGGGGCTTCGGTAATACTTGGTAAACACGTGTTCCGTATCAGGCCAGCCTGCTGCCGATGGCGTATTGCTCACCTCAATGCCTAGCTGATGTGCATTGTCAGCTGAGCCTTGACGAGCG
>JBEEJP010000081.1:0-8173 GCA_041169125.1 Pseudomonadota bacterium | reverse complement strand
AAGGCCGCCGTTTCTGCACGCAACACACGCGTACCCAAGGTCAGGGCGGCAAAGCCTTTGGCGCGTGCAGCCGCATCTTCTGCATCGGTCAGACCGCCTTCGGGGCCATTGAGCAATACCCACGACGAAGTTGGTGCGCAGGTTTCTCGCAAACGCTGCAAAGGCTGCGTGCTCGCATGCAATGACAACACCCCGTGCATCACCTCGGCCGTTGGCGTTTGTCGGGCCAGCCATGTGTCTAAACGCTCGGGCAGATCGATCACAGGCACACGGTTGCGTCCGCACTGCTCGCTCGCACTGGCGGCCACCGCTTGCCAGTGCGTTTGTTTTTTCTCTGCGCGTTCTCCGCTCAGGCGAATGACGCTGCGTTCGGTCATGAGCGGGGTGATGCGATGCACGCCCAGCTCGGTGGCTTTTTCTACCAACCAATCCATGCGCTCGTTGGCGGGCATGCCCACCGCCAAATGGACTTGGACCGCCGCTTCACATTCGACGTTGCGGTGCTCGCCCACGAGCACACGCACATCGCTGCGGCCCATGTGTTGCACGTGGGCGCTGAACTCACCCCCTTCGCCATTGAAGAGGGTCAACGTATGACCGGGTTGCATGCGCAGCACCTGCACATGACGGGCGGCGGTGGGCGGCAAGTCCAGCACTTGACCGTGGGCCAAAGGCACAGGGCAGTAAAAGCGGGCCACGGATGTCAAGCCCCGTGCTTGGGGCCTAAGCGCGGCGGGGCAAAGCTCATGCCGGGCTCAATGCCTTCGACCTTGTCAATGAAGCGCAGCAAGGGCGTGAGCTCGACATAGCGACTGGCCGTGGCGCGGATGTACTTGATGAAGCGTGGTGCATCTGCCAAGTATTTGGGCTTGCCATCTCGCAAGGTGAGTCGGGCAAAAATGCCCGCCACTTTGAGGTGACGCTGCAAACCCATCCATTCAACCGAGCGATAGAACGCGCCAAAGTCGCTGTGCCAGTCTTCAAAGTCCATCAGACCGGCTTTGCGGGCTTGTTCCCAATAGCGGATGGTCACGTCGAGCACAAAATCTTCTTCCCAGCTCAAAAACGCATCGCGCATGAGGCTGGCCATGTCGTAGGTGATGGGGCCATAGACCGCATCTTGAAAATCCAACACGCCCAAGCGTGGCTCGGCGGTGTTGCTGGGGATCATCAGGTTGCGGGGCATGAAGTCGCGGTGCACATACACGCTGGGTGCAGCCAAATTGCGCTGCACGATAGTGGCAAACGTGCTGCTCAGCATGTCGCGCTGACTGGCATCTAGCTGCACACCACGGTGCTGGGTCAGGTACCAATCAGGAAAAAGGCTCAACTCGCGTTGCAACAAGGCTTCGTCGTAGGCAGGCAGCACGCTAGGTTGGCTGTGGCTTTGCAACGTGACCAGTGCATCAATGGCTTGGCGATACAACGGTGCATTGGCTTGTGGGCGATCGGGGTCGATCACCGCCATCATGGTCTGACTGCCGATGTCTTCCAACAACATAAACCCTTGCGGTTCGTCCCACGCCAGCACAGCAGGCACATACAGGCCCGCGTCACGCATCAGCTGGGCAATGCGCACAAAGGGTTCGCAGTTTTCTTTGTCGGGGGGGGCATCCATGATGATGTATGACCCCTTGGGGCCATCCACGCGGAAATAGCGGCGAAAGCTCGCATCCGCAGAGGCGGCACGGACCGTCTCAGGTAACACGCCGTACAGGCTTGCTTGTGCCTGCAACCACCGCTGGAAAGCGGCTTGGCGTTCGGGCTGCGCCCATTCGATGGGAACTGTGGGGCTTGTGCCCGAAGGCTGGGAATTAGAGGGTGTGCTCATGGATAATCTGAATTCTACAAACCAAGCTTGGGTTGACCTGAATTCATGTTGTTGCTCCGCCATTTTCGCCAAATACACGCCATGTCATGGCTCACATTTGGCTTATTGAGCAAGACATTGACATCCCATGCCCAAGCACCCAGCGCACCGCCGCTGGTGCTCAAGCCCAGCAGCTTGCTGGAAGAGTCCATCCAAGACGACACGCGCAAACAGCTGCCGACCTTTTTGCAAAGCGACACCCTGAGCGGTCGCCCCGATTTAGAAACCAAACTCAACGGGCAAGTGGTCATTCGCCGTGGCGACATGTTGCTCAGAGCCGACAGCGTGGACTACGACCAGGTAGAGGATTTCGCAAAGGCCAGAGGGAATGTCTACATCAACCGTTCGGGCAATGTGTACCAAGGGCCTGCGCTGGATATTCACGTGGATGCGTTTGAAGGTTTCTTCACGCAGCCTGAATACCAACTTTTGAAAAACAAAGCCTACGGAAAAGCGGAACGGATTGATTTCATCGACCCCGCCAACTCCGTGCTTCACAAGGCCGACTTCACCACATGTCAACGCAAGCCAGGCCCAAATTGGACACCGGATTGGTTCTTCAAAGGCGACAAGATCACGCTTGACACCGATCGCAATGTCGGGGTGGCTGAAGGTGCGTCCTTGCGATTCAAAGATGTGCCAATCTTGCCGGTTCCTTCGATTGATTTTCCGCTCAGCGATGAGCGAAAGTCTGGCTTGTTGCCGCCCACCATTGGTGTCGACAACATCAGCGGCTTAGAGTACACCCAGCCTTACTACTGGAACCTCGCACCCAACCGCGACATTACTTTTTTCCCCACTTACTGGAGCAACCGTGGCCTGCGCCTAGGCACCGAGTTTCGCTACTTAGAAAGCGTTGCCCCACAGCCGCCCTTCCAAGGCATGATGCGATTCGACTACATGGAAAAAGACGCCTTGCGTGATGGCTCACGTCGCTGGGGCCTGCAGTATTCGCATATGGGCTTGATGAACCCTGCCTTTGCAGGCGGTGGTCTGGGTTTGAATTTGAACGTCAACCGCGTGAGCGATGACGATTACTGGAAAGACTTCCCCATCATTGGGGGCTCGGGCATTCAACGGCTGTTGTCCAGCGATGTGGGCCTGAATTGGACCGACGGCATTTACACCACCAGCGCTCGTACACAAACCTGGCAGACCTTGCAGGACCTGTCCAACCCCATAGGCAATCGCATCACGCCACCGTTTGACCGCGTGCCACAACTCACGGCACGCATGCAACGCATCAACGTGAATGGTTTTGATTTCAGCATTGATGGCGATCTCACACGTTTTCAATCTGCCAGAGATTACGAGTGTCTGAATGGTGCCTCGTATCGATCCGCTTGCGCACCCAATGCCGATCGTGCCGTGACGCTGGCCCAGCTCAGCCGTCCATTCACCACGCCTTTTGGTTACCTCACGCCGAAGCTACAACTCAACAGCCGCAGTTATCAGTTCTCCGGCGGCTTGCCCACGAGCAATGCTTTTTACGGCGATCATCAAGGACAAGCCGGTGCCAGTGTGAGTGTGCCAACGTTCAGCCTAGACACAGGGGTTGTGTTAGAGAAACCCGCACGGTGGTTGGACCGAACTTGGGTTCAAACCCTAGAGCCGCGCATTTTTTATGTCTACACGCCTTACCGCGATCAAAATTATTTGCCCAATTACGACTCCGGTGGCAACTCGTTTAACTTTGCCAGCATCTTCACCGAAAACGCATTTGGTGGCTATGACCGAATTTCAGACAGCAAGCTCTTGACCTTGGGTGCAACGTCGCGCTTCATTGACCCCGACACCGGCGCAGAAGGCGCGCGATTTGGTATTGCACAACGTTTGCGGATGAAAGAGCAGTTGGTGACGATGCCTGATGACGTCACGGCCAAATCCGGTCTGAGTGATGTGCTGGCCGGCGCCTCGTTGTCACTGCAAAAGTCTTGGGCGCTGGACACCACCGTGCAGTACGACCCCAAAACCGACAACCTCTTGCGCCGCATGGTGAGTGGTCGCTACAACCCTGGGTCATACCGCGTCGTGACGGCTGGCTACCGAACCGAAAACACCGTTGCAGGCGACCATGCGTCTCGGCAAGTGGATGTCGGTTGGCAGTGGCCCTTGCATGATTTATGGGGCGGCGCCGACACCGAAACTGGCGAAGGCCGCGGGCTGGGTGAAGGCCGGTGGTACAGCGTGGCGCGCATGAACTACAACCCCATGGATAAAAAAATGGTCGAGTCCATCATTGGCTTCGAATACGATGCGGGATGTTGGTTGGGCCGTGCGGTGGCCGAGCGCTTGCAAGTGACCGAAGGTTTGGCGCGTCAACGACTGCTGTTCCAACTTGAATTCGTCGGCTTCTCACGCATTGGTACCAATGCCATGGGTTCTTTGCGTGCCAATGTGCCTCGCTATCAACCTCTGCGACAACCCGCCATGACCCCAAGCCGCTTTGGCAACTACGATTGATCATGCCCATGTTTTTCCCCTCACGCCATCTGTCGGTTTTGTCTTTGTCGTTGTGGCTCGGCGCTGTTTTTTTCAGCCCCCACGCAGCGGCACAAAAAATAAATTCCACGCTGCAAGCACAGGGCGACTACATCGTCGCCGTAGTGGATGCGCAACCCATCACCAACCACGATGTGCATGTTCGCGCCACGCAGCTGAGCCAACAACTGCAGCAACAGCAAAAAACAGTTCCTGCACAAGCCGAGCTCTTGCGTCTGAGCCTGGATCGTTTGATTGTGGAAAAAGCGTTGCTTCAACACGCCAAAGACGTTGGCTTGACCATCGATGATGAAGCCGTTGATCAAGCCGAACAGCGCATGGCGGCTGATCGACAACTCACCGTCGAACAGCTTCGCCAAAAGGTCCAACGCGAAGGCCGTAGCCTGAGCAGTTTTCGCCAAGGCCTCAAAGACCAGCTCGTACTGCAGCGTTTGACTGAACGCAATGTGCCCAGCCGCATCCGCATCAGCGACGTCGAAATTGATCAAGCCATCAAAGAACGTCAAAAAATCAGTGGTCTTGCCAACCCAGACATTGAGCTTGGTCATGTCTTTGTTCCTGTGCCCGAGAAGGCCAGCGAATCAGAGATCGCGGCGTTGCAAGCCAAAGCGCAGACCGCGCTCAACCACCTCCAACAAGGCGACGCGTTGTCTCATGTGGCCAAAGAATTTTCCAGCGGACCCGAACGCGACAAGGGCGGGCTCATGGGCCTTCGCCCAGCCAACCGCTATCCCACCTTGTTCGTTGAGGCCACCCGAGCCCTCGCCATTGGCGACGTCACCTTGGTTCGCTCAGGCGCCGGTTTTCACGTGCTCAAGCTGGTCAACAAACGCGCCAGCGAGACCCTGACCGTCACACAAACGCACCCTCGCCACATCTTGTTGAGACCCGGAGGTCAACTCAGCCAAACCACCGCACGTGCTCAACTGGCTGAGTACAAACGCCTCATCGAGGCAGGCAAAGCGGATTTTGCAAAACTCGCGCGTGAGCATTCACAAGACGGCAGCGCCTCTGAAGGGGGTGACTTGGGCTGGGTCACGCCAGGCATGTTCGTTCCAGAATTTGAAGACGTGATGAACAAACTCGCCATTGGTCAAATCGCCGATCCCGCCATCTCGCGTTTTGGCGTGCACTTGATTCAAGTGTTAGAACGCCGCGAAGCCCCCATCAGCGAGCGTGAGTTGCGAGAGGTGATGCGCAACGGCTTGCGCGAAAAAAAGTTTGAAGAAACTTACCAGCTCTGGGCCCAAGAAGTGCGTGGGCGCGCTTATGTGGAATTCCGTGACAGCCCCCAATAAACAGAGTTCACGTTGAAACACATTGCTCGCAAGCGCTTCGGCCAACACTTTTTGACGGACGGTGCCATCATTGGTGCCATCGTGGATGCGATTGACCCTCAGCCCAGCGACCCCATGGTCGAAATTGGCCCTGGATTGGCCGCGCTGACACAGCCTTTGGTCGAGCGCTTAGGCCGGCTCAACGTCATTGAATTGGATCGCGATTTGGCGGTACGGCTGCGCGAGCACCCGCATCTGAATGTGATTGAGTCGGACGTGCTGCGCGTGAACTTCACCGAGCTTGCAGCGACCTTGAAAGCCCCCAAGTTACGCGTGGTGGGCAATCTGCCCTACAACATCTCGTCGCCCATTCTGTTTCACTTGTTAGACCATGTGGCCGTGATTCAAGACCAACACTTCATGCTGCAAAAGGAAGTGATTGACCGCATGGTCGCCACCCCAGCCGGCGGTAATTACGGGCGTTTGAGCGTCATGCTGCAATGGCGTTACGACATGGAAAACGTGTTGTTTGTGCCACCCGAATCGTTCGACCCACCGCCGCGCGTCGACAGCGCGGTTGTGCGCATGGTGCCCTTGGCTGAGCCGCCCCGCATTGATGTGCCGCTGATGGAAGAAATGGTCAAAGTGGCTTTCAGTCAACGACGCAAGCTGCTGCGCCACACCTTGGGTCGTTGGCTAGAAGCGCGCAACTTCGCAGGCCACTTTGATGTGCAACGCCGCGCGGAAGAAGTGCCGGTGGCTGAATACGTAGCCTTGGTTCAAAGCCTTTAACAAAAAAACCCGTCGGCAGTGACCTGCGACGGGTTTTGTTTCGGGTACAGCACAGAGGCCGCGAGCCTCAAGTCGGCAGCAAATTAAGCGGCCGTTTGCCAGTAGCCTGCGTTGAAAGGGCTGCTCATGCGCAAGGCCATGGGCGACACATCCACCAGCTTGTCGGTTGGCATTTTTTCGCCTTCTTCCAACAGCTCGATGCCTTCGGCTGGCACGCCCGCTTTTTCGGCTGAAGGCACACGCGCCACCGAGAAGGAATAGAAACAGCGGAACGCCACCTTGCGATCTGACCAGTAGTCAGCGGCTTCGCGGAAGATGTCCAACAACTGCTCACGCGCTTCTTTGTCAAACTTGGCGTGCGCAGGAATGTGCTCCAACACCAAGATAAAACCAGGCTGTGGACCCGACTTGTGCAAGGGGTCGGTCATGCCGTCATACAAAGAATCAAAGTTTTTGCTGGATGTGGCAGACAAGTTGAACTCTTTGGCAATGATGTCCAAGATGTCTTGTTTGCTTTGTGCTTGCGCCAAGTTCACATACAAAAAGTGATGGCCAAGGCCTTGAGCGGCCTCTTGCAAATCAGGCACGCGGAACGCGCGGATGGACTGAACAATATTGGTTTTGACGGTACGCAGTGGCATGGCAAATATCTGTTTCTAGTTCGGGTTAACCCGAAAATTGAAAGCGCAAGTGTCTTCGAATTGAAACGAAAAAGCAAGGGCCCGTCCATTTCTGGAGGGCCCTTGAGGGGTTATTTAACCAAAATTAGCTAATTTTTCGAGCCGCACCCACGTTTAACGCGCCGCGCTGGCATCGGCCACGGTCAAAGCGGTCATGTTGACGATGCGACGCACCGTGGTGCTGGCCGTCAAAATGTGCACCGGTTTGGCTGCCCCCAAGAGCACTGGGCCAATCGCGATATTGCCGCCAGCCGCTGTTTTGAGCAGGTTGTAGGCAATGTTGGCCGAGTCCAAATTGGGCAAGACCAACAAGTTGGCGTCGCCAATCAGCGTGGTATCTGGCATTTGGGCGGCGCGTGCGGCACCGTCCAAGGCACTGTCGCCGTGCATCTCACCGTCGATTTCGAGCCAAGGCGCTTTTTTCTTCACCAAAGCCAGCGTTTCGCGCATCTTGATGGCGGAAGGCTGATCACTGCTGCCAAAGTTGGAGTGCGACAGCAACGCGGCCTTTGGCTGGATACCGAAACGACGCATTTCTTCAGCGGCCATGACCGTGATCTCGGCCAACTGCTCTGCCGTTGGGTCGTAGTTGATGTGCGTGTCAACCAAGAACACTTGACGGTCGGGCAAGATGAGACCATTCATGGCGGCATAGGTGCTCACGCCTTGGCGGTTGCCAATCACTTGGTTGACGTAGTTCAAGTGCGTCAACGGCGTGCTCCACGTGCCGCAAATCAGGCCATCCACTTCGCCTTTGTGCAGCATCATGGTGCCAATGAGAGACAAGCGGCGACGCATGTCAATCTTGGCCAACTGCTCGGTCACGCCTTTGCGGGCAGTCATCTTGTAATAGGTTTGCCAGAAGTCGCGGTAACGGTGGTCTTGCTCCACGTTGACCACGTCGTAATCCACACCCTCTTTCAGGCGCAAACCAAATTTCTCAATGCGTTGCGCAATCACGGCGGGGCGACCGATCAAAGTGGGCTGGGCCAAACGCTCGTCCACCACGATTTGCACGGCGCGCAACACGCGCTCTTCTTCGCCCTCGGCGT
>JBEEJP010000080.1:0-8177 GCA_041169125.1 Pseudomonadota bacterium | reverse complement strand
CCGCCGAATTTATGACCACGTATTGGCAGCGTAAGCCCTTGTTGGTGCGCCAAGCCATTCCTGAATTTACAGCCTTGCTCAGCCGCCCTGAGCTGTTTGACTTGGCCGAACACAGCGAGGTCGAGTCTCGTTTGGTGATAGGAGCGAACGACGGCAAGCGCGACTGGCAAATGCAGCGCGGCCCGTTCAAGCGCCGTGCCATCCCCAAACTGACCGAACGCGATTGGACCTTGTTGGTCCAAGGCGTGGACTTGCACGACGACCGCGTGGCCGCTTTGATGCAGCAATTTCGCTTTATTCCAGACGCCCGTTTGGACGACGTGATGATCAGCTACGCCACCGAGGGCGGCGGCGTGGGGCCTCACTTTGACAGTTACGACGTGTTTTTGCTGCAAGCCCATGGTCAACGACGCTGGCGCATTGGCCGCCAAAAAGACTTGTCGCTGGTGCCTGACATGCCGTTGAAAATTTTGGCCAACTTCAAGCCTGAGCATGACTGGGTGCTGAACCCCGGTGACATGCTGTATTTGCCCCCACGTTATGCCCACGATGGCATTGCACAAGGTGAATGCATGACCTATTCGATTGGTTTTCGTGTGCCTCAAACCGGTGAGTTGGCTCGGGAGCTTTTGGTGCGCTTGAGCGAAGGTGCAGAAGACGTGGCTGGTTGTGATTTGTACCAAGATGCATCTCAGCCTGCGGTCTCTAAACCTGCGGCGATGCCTGAAGGTTTGGTTGATTTTGCAAAATCAGCACTTCAAAAGTCGCTAAAAGATCCTAAAGCTCTGCAACGTGCTTTGGGGGAGTATTTGACAGAGCCCAAAGCCAATGTTTGGTTTGAAATGGGCGACATGCCTGATCAACTTGTGGCTGTGCGTTTGGACCGCCGAAGCAAGATGATGTACGACGATCACCACATTTTCTTGAACGGCGAAAGCTGGCGTGCTGCGGGGCTGGATGCATCTTTGATGCGTCGATTGGCCGATTGCCGGGAGTTAACAGAAGTTGAACTCAAAAAAGCCAGTCCTGAAGCATTAAGCCTGCTGATGGAGTGGTGTGACGATGGTTGGTTGCATGCACAAAGTTGAATTTAGAGAAATTGACGTGCAACTGACATTGTTTTTGAACATTTATAGGATTTACCCTATAATTTAAGGCTGAGTTGGCGGGCTCGAGTCCATCTGCTCGGTTGTGGTGTGAGCCACAGCAATTTCCGGAAATTGTTTTCATCCCCTTTAAGGAATATCAAAATGAACAAGTCAATCCTGTTGGCATCTTTGTTGGCTGCTGCCGCTCTCGTCGCTTGCGGCAAAAAAGAAGCTCCTGCTGTTGAAGCTGCTCCCGCTGCTGCTTCTGCTCCAGTTGAAGCTGCTTCTGCTGTGGCTTCTGAAGCCGCTGCTCCAGCCTCTGACGCTGCTAGCAAGTAATCAGTTTTCGAACTGACTGCAAAAGCCACCTTAGGGTGGCTTTTTTTTATTCAAACATGCACCCAGTCTGAGCCTGTTGCAGGGTCTGCAACCGCAATGTCTGCGGGCGCGCAGCCGAGTGCCGAACTTAGGCTGATGCGTGCTAGATCGGGTGTGTTGTTTCGCTCGCTCAGATGTGCGGCTTGTACATGGTTCAAGTGCGCATGTTTCACGCCAGACAAAAGCTCTGCGGCTGCGTGATTGGCCAAATGTCCCCAAGGGCCTGCCACACGTTTTTTAAGAAAACTGGGGTAAGACGATGCCTCCAGCATGTCGGGGTCGTGGTTGGCTTCAAGTAGTAGAGCGTGACACCCCTGCAAAGAAGCCACCACATGTGAAGAGGGGTGTCCTAAATCGGTGACGATGCCTAGGTGGCGTTCGCCGTCCGTGCAACGCAGTTGCAAAGGCTCGCGGGCATCATGTGGAACGGTAAAGGGCAGGGCTTGGAGTTCACCTATTTCAATCGTGCATCCATCACGTGCGACGTTGAGTAGATGTTGGTGAGGTGTCCAAGCCTCATCTTGAATGGCCAACCACGTACCTTGACTCATCCACAGTGGGGTTGCATAACGCTTGACAAAGCTGCGGGCGCAGCCAATGTGATCGCCGTGTTCGTGTGTGATGAAAATTGCGTCGATGTCCTCGGCGCAGGTGCCGGCTGCCATCAACTGTGATTCAAGCTCACGCAGTCGAAGACCGCAGTCGATCAATAAACGGGTGGTTTGCAAGCCACTTTGGGATTCCACCAACGTGGCGTTTCCCGAGCTGCCGCTGCCCAGACTTTTAAAACGCAGCATGGCGTGAACCGCCTAATGCTGCGAATCAGCGTAGATCATCCGCGAGTAATTTCAGAATACGTTGTGTCACAGGGCTGTTTTCAGGCTTGCCTGAAGCGTCTTGCACGCTGACTTCTGTGGCGTTGTTGCCTCTGCGAACAGCGATGCGGTATTTGACGGGACCCACATCTGGCGTTGAGCTGCTAAACATCTTGCTGAAAAAGCCTTTTTCTTCTTTGGCCGCCGTGTCGACATAACGAACAAAGTAGACGCCTTGCGCGCGGTCACGGTCTTCGACAGTGAAGCCCGTGCGGTCAAGCGCCAAACCGACACGACGCCAGACCACATCAAACGACTCTGGAATATTGAGCAAGCTGGCGTCTGATGGGTTGATCAATGCCGTTTTGTTGTTGGTGGGTTGAGCCGGCGCGTTGGCAATTTTGGCTTGCTCGGCAGACACCCCCAGCTTGATCATCAAGCGAGTCAAAAACTCGGCTTCGAGTTCAGGGTCATTCGCGCGAGGAATCCAAATGGTGCTTGTTTTCGTGGTGTCTTTGTACTCTTCGCTCATGCCACGGTGTGTGACAAAAACATCAACGCCGCCTGTGCTGTTGCGCTCGATGCGCGTGCGGAACTTGTCACGCTCGCCGGATGAATACAAACCATCGAACACTTTGCCCAAGGTGCTGCGAATGAAATCTTGCGGAATTTTGGCGCGGTTTTCAGCCCATTCTGTTTCGAGCAGGCCCAGTTGCTGTTGCTCAATCACGAAGGTAAAACCGTTTTCTTTCCAAAACTCTTGCACGATCGGCCACACGGCATCTGCAGAGCGGTTGACAACCAACCAACGCTGTTTGCCATCACGTTCGATGCGCACATCGTTGACTTGTTTGGCTGCCGTTGCCGCAATGGTGGGGGTGGGGCGAACGGCCATGCCGCTGGCAGTCACAGGGCCACTGGGCACGGCGTAGCGTGTGTCGCGTGAGAGTTGTGTCAGATCAGGTGGAATATCCAATGGCACAACTTTGGTGCCGCCTTCGGTTTTGTAGTTGACCTTGTCACCATCCATGATGGAGCCGCAGCCACTCAAGAGGCTTAAGACGGTCAGTGCAACAGCCGTGCGATTTGAAACAAAAGAAATTTTCACAGCCAAGGCCTTTTCAAAAATCAGATCAAACCAGCAGCGCGCAACGCGCCTTCCACCACAGGCGCGTTGGCTTGGGTGAGTTCGGTCATGGGCAAACGCAGTGTGGGGCCCGCGAGGCCCATGCGGTGCATGGCCCATTTCACGGGAATGGGGTTGGCTTCTACAAACAGTTGCTTGTGCACGGGCATGAGTTTGAATTGAATTTCCATGGCGCGTTTCACATCGCCAGCAATTGCGGCCACGCACAGCTCGTGCATCAAGCGAGGGGCGACGTTGGCCGTGACACTGATGTTGCCTTGGCCGCCACACAGCATCAAAGCCACGGCGGTGGGATCGTCGCCAGAGTAAACGGCGAAGCCCTTGGGTACATCGCGAATCAACCACTCGGCGCGTTCGATGTTGCCAGTGGCTTCTTTGATGCCCACAATGCCTGGCACATGGGCCAAGCGCAGCACCGTGTCGTGCGCCATATCGGCCACAGAGCGGCCGGGGACGTTGTACAAAATCACAGGCAAATCCACCGCTTCGGCGATGGCTTTGAAATGTTGGTATTGGCCTTCTTGGGTGGGCTTGTTGTAGTAAGGCACCACTTGCAATTGGCAATGTGCGCCCACCTTTTTGGCAAATTTCGCCAGATCGATGGCTTCAGCGGTGGAGTTCGCACCACAGCCAGCCATGATGGGGACGTGGCGCTCCGTGTGTTTGGCCGCTTGTTCCACAGACACGCGGATGATTTCGCAGTGTTCTTCCACGTTGACGGTGGGAGACTCACCGGTGGTCCCTACCACGCCGATGCAGTCGGTGCCTTCGGCAATGTGCCAATCAATCAGTTTGCGCAGGGTGGGGTAGTCGACGCTGCCGTCTGTGTGCATGGGGGTGGTCAAAGCCACGATGCTGCCGGTAATGGGTGTCATGTCCGCGAGTTCGGTCAAGGAAAAACGTTCATTCTAGCGAGTGCGAATGCTGTTTTGCGTGAGAAAGTGGGTAACGCACGGGGGTTTGTGCGTTGTTCGCTTCGTGTACGGCGACGATGCGTTGCACGAATCGCTCAGGTTGGGGCGAGAACACCTCTTCAAAGGCCACAACCCGCAAGTTTTTGCACACGTTCAGCAATTCGCCTTGTTGCAGCAAAAAGTCAGGGCGTGATGGTTTCCCTACCGAGGCTTGACCATTTGAAAAAGTTTCATAAATCAACACACCGTCAGGTGCAAGACTGGCCAAGATCTGGGGCCACAACGGGCGCCACAGGTAGTTGGTGACCACCACGCCGCCAAATGTGCGACCCGGCAAAGGCCAAGGCTCGTTTTCAATGTCGGCGCACACAGCTTCGCCCAAGGGGCTCACCGCAGCGATGGCTTCTGCGTTGCGATCCACACCAGTGACGGGGTGGCCCAAGGCCGTAAAGTGCCGCATGTGGCGACCGTGGCCGCAGGCCACATCGAGCACACGGCAACCCACGGGCAACAGATGAGACCAGCGTGCCACCCAATCTGACGTCGGCTCTTGCCCGTGAAGAACGGTGGTCATCTTAAAAACAACCCCAAACCTGATTGGCCAAGGTCAGCAAGAACTCGGGCTGTAAGTACATGGCCATCACCGCCATCAGCACAGCGAGGCACACCATACCAATCAAGGCTTGGCGAATCCATGTGCGGGAGAGGGGGGTCATCAGGCGGTAGCGGCGGCAGACGCACGCTCGATGGCGGTTTCTTTGACAGGTAAGTTCACCAAGGCAGCAAACACACCCAGCGCAATCGAGATGTACCAAACGATGTCATAGCTGCCGGTCTTGTCGTACAGGTAACCGCCCAGCCAAACACCCATGAAGCTGCCAATTTGGTGGCTGAAGAACACAAACCCGCCCAGCATCGACAAATGCGCCACACCAAAAATTTGAGCCACCACCGCATTGGTTGGCGGCACGGTGGAGAGCCACAGCAAACCCATCGTGGCTGAGAAGATGTACACGCTCATGGGGGTGAGTGGGGCCAATAAAAAGAGCACGATGGCCACCGAGCGTGAGAAATAAATGAACGACAAAATTTTGCGCTTGGCCAAGCGTTGCCCCAAGCTGCCGGAGACATAGGTGCCAAACACATTGAAAAGCCCAATCAGTGCCAAGGCAATGCTAGCCACCTCGGGAGATAAACCTTGGTCTTTCAAGTAGCTGGGCATGTGCACGCCGATGAACACCACTTGAAAACCGCACACAAAGTAGCCCGCCATGAGCAGCTGAAAGCTGCGATAGCCCATGGCCTCGCGCAGTGCATGCATGATGGATTGGTCGCGGTGTGGCGTGGCACCGCCTGCAAAGCCAGGTTCACGCAAACCGTAGGCGAGAGGAATGATGAGCATGGCAGAGAGCGCCAGCCATACCAAAGCCTCTTGCCAACCAAAGGTGCTGATGAGGTAGCCCTCGGTTGGCACCATCAAAAATTGGCCAAACGAACCTGCTGCCGCGGCCACGCCCATGGCCCATGAGCGCTTGGCGGCGCTCACGTTACGGCCAATCACACCGTAAATCACGGCGTAGGTCGTGCCTGCTTGCGCAATGCCAATCAGCACACCTGCCGTGGCGGTGAACAGGGCGGGGGTGTCTGAATAAGCCATGCCGATGAGACCGAGCGAATACATCACCGCACAGGTCACGATGACGCGGAACGCGCCAAAGCGGTCGGCCAACATGCCCGAGAAAATGCCGGCAAAACCCCAGGTGAGGTTTTGAATGGCAATGGCCATCGCAAAGTTTTCGCGGGTCCAGTCTTGTGCTTGGGTGATGGGCTGAAGCCACAGGCCAAAGCCGTGGCGCACGCCCATAGACAAGGTGACGATGGCGGCCCCACAGGCCAGCACTTGCCACATGGGCAGGGTTTTGTGTTGGTTGGTCATGGCCTTGACTTTAACCAATGCTGGTTCAAGCTGCTGCGGTGTGGGTTTTGGGGTACCGACAGACGGGTGCTTGATTTGCAAAAACTCTCAATCTGTTGTTTTATACAGTGTTAGGTTTGAAACTGTCTACAATGCCGCCCCATGGCAACAAAGCAACCCACTACACCGCCCCAGTACTCGGAAGGCTCGATTCGTGTTCTCAAAGGACTCGAACCCGTCAAGCAGCGTCCGGGCATGTACACCCGCACCGACAACCCCTTGCACATCATCCAAGAGGTGTTGGACAACGCCGCCGACGAAGCCTTGGCTGGACACGGCAAGAAAATCATTGTCACATTGCACAGCGATGGCTCGGTCAGCATCGAAGACGATGGCCGTGGCATTCCGTTTGGTATGCACCCCGAAGAAAAAGCGCCGGTCATTGAGCTGGTGTTCACCCGTTTGCACGCGGGTGGTAAGTTTGACAAAGGCTCCGGTGGCGCTTACAGCTTCTCTGGCGGTTTGCACGGCGTGGGCGTGAGCGTGACCAACGCGTTGGCCAAACGCATGGAAGCCACGTCGCACCGTGAAGGCCAAGTGGCCCGTTTGGTGTTTGCAGGCGGCGACGTGGTGGAAAAACTCAGCACGCGCAAACAAGAGTCCGGCGACCGCAAACAAGGCACCACCGTGCGTGTGTGGCCCGATGCCAAGTACTTTGAGTCCTCGGCGTTGCCGATGAACGAGCTGGTGCACTTGCTGCGCAGCAAAGCTGTGCTCATGCCCGGTGTGAGCGTGACGCTCATCAATGAGAAAACCAAAGACACGCAAAACTGGCTCTACAAAGGTGGTTTGCGCGATTATTTGATGCAAACGCTCAACGGCGATCCTGTGATTCCGCTGTTCGAGGGCGAAGGCTATGCCGACAAAAACCACGACAGCTTCGCCGAAGGCGAGGGCGCTGCATGGGCTGTGGCCTTTACCGAGGATGGCCAACCCGTGCGCGAGAGCTATGTCAACCTGATCCCCACCAGCGCGGGCGGCACACACGACAGCGGCTTGCGTGATGGTTTGTTCAATGCCGTTAAGAGCTTCATTGAGTTGCATGCGTTGCTTCCGAAAGGCGTCAAGCTCTTGCCAGAAGACGTGTTTGCGCGTGCCAGCTATGTGCTGAGTGCCAAGGTGTTGGACCCTCAATTCCAAGGCCAAATCAAAGAACGCCTCAACTCGCGCGATGCCGTGCGTTTGGTGTCGAGCTATGTGCGCCCCACCATGGAGCTGTGGCTCAACCAGCATGTGGACTATGGCAAAAAATTGGCCGAACTGGCCATCAAGGCGGCGCAAACCCGTCAACGCGCAGGTCAAAAAGTGGAAAAGCGCAAAGGCTCCGGTGTGGCCGTGCTGCCGGGCAAGTTGACCGATTGCGAAAGCCGCGACATCAGCCACAACGAAGTGTTCTTGGTCGAGGGCGACTCTGCTGGTGGCAGCGCCAAGATGGGTCGAGACAAAGAAAGCCAAGCCATTTTGCCGTTGCGCGGCAAGGTGCTCAACACGTGGGAAGTCGAACGCGACCGCTTGTTTGCCAACAACGAAATTCACGACATTTCAGTGGCCATCGGTGTGGACCCACACGGCCCGAACGACAGCCCTGACTTGAGCGGTCTGCGCTACGGCAAGATTTGCATCTTGTCCGACGCGGACGTGGACGGCTCGCACATCCAAGTGCTGTTGCTCACGCTGTTCTTCCGTCATTTTCCCAAGCTCATCGAAGCAGGCCATGTGTTTGTGGCACGCCCACCGCTGTTTCGCGTGGACGCGCCAGCGCGGGGCAAAAAACCCGCCACCAAGGTGTACGCCTTGGACGAGGGCGAACTCACAGCTATCCTCGACAAGCTGCGCAAAGATGGCGTGGCTGAGGGTAAG
>JBEEJP010000079.1:0-8239 GCA_041169125.1 Pseudomonadota bacterium | reverse complement strand
ATTTCTTTGCGGCCCCAAGCGGCCAAAGACATGTCGGCCACGATGTAATCGGTGGCGGGTTTGAGAACAGCGTTCATGAATAAATACTCCAAACAGTGGGTCAGACCAATGTCAGGGCGCGACAAGCATTCATGAAACTCACGAGGTGCTCACCTCACGTTGACAGTGGGTGAGCGCGGTTGGCAGTCCGAGCCTCACCTGTGAAACCAGCCCCTTGCGGGCCGACAGGCTGCAGCGCTCCTCGGAATGGGCATATTTTAAACGAACTCGGAATAGCCCTGCTTTGCCACAGCCCCAGCGCTATGATTCCCGTCTTGATTTGCCATGTTTAGGCACCTCCACTTTTAGATATCCATGAGCTCCTTTTTGAACGAAGTGCGCCGTCGCCGCACCTTTGCCATCATTTCTCACCCTGACGCCGGTAAAACCACGCTGACCGAAAAGCTGTTGCTGTTTTCGGGAGCGATTCAAATTGCAGGCGCCGTCAAAGGCCGCAAAGCCAGCCGTCACGCCACGTCGGACTGGATGGAAATTGAAAAGCAACGCGGCATTTCGGTGGCCTCGTCCGTGATGCAGATGCTGTACCGCGAGCACGTCATCAACTTGCTCGACACCCCCGGCCACAAAGACTTCTCTGAAGACACCTACCGCGTGCTCACCGCCGTGGACTCTGCGTTGATGGTGATTGACGCAGCCAACGGTGTGGAGGCACAAACCCGTCGCCTGATTGAGGTGTGCCGTCAGCGCGACACGCCCATCATCACCTTCGTCAACAAGATGGACCGCGAAGTGCGCGACCCCTTGGACATCCTCGACGAAGTGGAACGCGAACTCGGCATGCCCTGCGTGCCCATGACTTGGCCAGTGGGCCAAGGCAAGTTGTTCGGCGGCATCATCAACTTGCGCACGCAAGCCATGACCGTGTTCGACTCCGGTTCCGAGCGTTTGCCGCAAGACTTTGAAACTCACCCACTCACCGAGCAAGCCCAACTGGCCGAGCGCTTTGGTTTGGAGTGGGCCACCGCCATGGAAAGCATGGAGCTGGCCACGGGCGCATCGCCCAAGTTTGACAAAGAAGCCTTCTTGGCGGGCAAACAAACCCCCGTGTTCTTTGGCTCCGGCGTGAACAACTTTGGTGTGATGGAAGTGCTCGACGCCTTGGTCGACCTCGCCCCGTCACCCCGCCCTCGCTTGAGCCACTTGGTGGTGAACAAACAGCCGCAAGAAAAAACCATTCAACCCGAAGACGAAGGCTTTGCCGGCGTGGTGTTCAAGGTGCAAGCCAATATGGACGCCAACCACCGCGACCGCATTGCCTTTGTGCGCGTGGCCTCGGGCAAGTTCACACCGGGCATGAAACTCAAAGTGCAACGCACTGCCAAAGAGCTACGCCCCACCAGCGTGGTGACCTTCATGTCGCAACGCCGCGAAGCGGTGGAAGAGGCTTATGCCGGCGACATCATCGGCTTCACCACCCACGGCGGTGTGCAACTGGGCGACACCATCACCGACGGCCCCGCCCTGCAATTCACAGGCTTGCCCTTCTTCGCGCCTGAGTTGTTCATGACTGTGATTTTGAAAAACCCACTGCGCACCAAACAGCTGCAACAAGGCTTGGACCAGTTGGGCGAAGAAGGCGCGATTCAAGTGTTCAAACCCGAAGCCGGTGGCGCCATGCTGCTGGGCGCGGTAGGCCAGCTGCAGTTTGAAGTGGTGCAACACCGTTTGAAAGCCGAATACGACTGCGATGTGAAACTAGAAAGCTGCCAGTACACCGGCGCGCGCTGGATCACCGCCGACACACCTGCCGAGTTGCGCGAGTTCACCTACGCCTACCCACAGCGCATGGCCTTGGATGCGGCGAACACCTTGGCGTATTTGTGCACCTCGCCGTATGACGTGCGATTGGCACAAGAGCGTTTTCCGAAGATTCATTTCCACCCGCTGCGCGAGCACGCGGGCTTGGCGTTGTCAACGGCAGGTTAATTTTCTTTCGCTCGCGACGAGAGGGCGGGCAGCGGCATTGCCCTAGGCTCCTCTTCGCTGCGCTCAGAATGTCGCGACGGGCAACACCGCTGCCCGCCCTCTCATTGCAGGATGCTTGGTTTAACTTCGCGCCAAGACGGGTTTGAGGGCGTTGCCCGTATGCGTCCCCAACGCCACCACTGCCTCCGGCGTATTTGCAGCCACGATCAAACCACCGCCATTGCCGCCTTCGGGCCCGAGGTCGATGATCCAATCGGCTTCGGCAATCACATCGAGGTCGTGTTCAATCACCACCACGCTGTGCCCGCCGTCCACCAGGCGGTGCAGCACGCGAATGAGTTTGTCCACATCGGCCATGTGCAAGCCCACCGTGGGTTCGTCCAACACATACAAGGTGTGGGGTGCTTTTTGGCCACGACGTGTCACGTCGTCACGCACTTTGCTCAGCTCCGTCACCAGCTTGATGCGCTGCGCCTCTCCCCCACTCAGTGTGGGCGAAGGTTGACCCAGCGTGAGGTATCCCAAGCCGACATCTTTGAGCAACTGCAACGGGTGCGCAATGTTAGGCATGCTGGCAAAGAACACCACGGCTTCGTCCACCTCCATTTGCAGCACATCGCCAATGCTCTTGCCGCGCCAGCTCACGGCCAAGGTTTCGGGGTTGAAGCGTGCGCCATGGCAGCTCTCGCACGGCACTTTCACATCGGGCAAAAAGCTCATTTCAATCGTGCGCAGGCCTTGGCCTTCACAGGTGTGGCAACGCCCCTCGCCGGTGTTGAAGCTGAACCGCCCGGCACCATAGCCACGCGCTTTGGCCTCTAAGGTTTCGGCAAACAACTTGCGAATCGTGTCCCAAAAACCAATGTAGGTTGCCGGGCATGAGCGCGGTGTTTTGCCAATCGGCGTTTGGTCCACTTCCAACACACGGTCAATGGTTTGGTAGCCATCTAATCCCGTGCAACCTACCCATGCCGGATGCTTGCCTTCTTCATCCAGCGCGCGCCCGGCCTGCGTTGAGCGCTGCGCCACCGCTGCCGCCACGTTGTGCAACAACACATCACGCGCGAGTGTGGACTTGCCCGAGCCAGACACACCCGTCACGGCCACCAATCGCTTGAGCGGAATATCCACGCTCACATCGTTCAAGTTGTGCAGCGACGCGCCTTCGAGTGAGAGCCAGTTAAGCACCACCCCCTCAGAGGTGCCTGGCAATACGCCGTCTTCCGCAGCGAGAGCAACAGGCCGGCGAGCCTGCAAGGGATGCCGCATCGCGTGCAACAAATAGCGCCCTGTCTGCGACTCATCTTGCGAGGTGATGTCGGCCACCGAGCCTTCACCCATCAAACGCCCGCCACGCTTACCAGCGCTCGGGCCAATGTCGATGATGTGGTCGGCACGGCGAATGGTGTCTTCGTCGTGCTCCACCACCACCAAGGTGTTGCCCTTGTCGCTGAGCAAATGCAACGCGTTCAACAAAATCTGGTTGTCGCGCGCATGCAGGCCAATCGTGGGCTCGTCCAACACGTAGCACACGCCTTGCAAATTGCTGCCCAACTGCGCGGCCAAACGAATGCGTTGCGCCTCGCCACCGCTGAGCGTGGGCGCACCACGGTCGAGCGTGAGGTAGTTCAAGCCCACTTGCTCCAAGAACTCCAAACGGCTCTTGATTTCTGGCAACAGGTCGCGTGCGATGTCGGCATCACGGCCACGCATCTCCAGCGTTTCGACCCACTTGCGAATGTCGGTCACGCTCAGGCGGGCCATGTCGGTGATGCCCACACCGGCAAACTTCACCGCGCGTGCGGTGGCATTCAAGCGCGTGCCTTCACACGTCGGGCACGCCACATCCACCAAGTCGTCCACATCGGGTTCAGCAAAGGTTTGTTCGCGGCCTTTGTCTTTGTCATCGCGCACCGAGTCGTCCAACACCTTGCGTTGGTCTTTGTTGAGCTTCACCCCTGTACCCACGCAGTCTGGGCACCAGCCGTGTTTGCTGTTGTACGAGAACAAGCGCGGGTCTAACTCAGCATACGAGGTGTCGCACACCGGGCAAGCGCGCTTGGTGGAATACGCATCCAAACGACCAATGCTGTTGGTCTCTGTGCCCGCCTCCATGGCTTCGCGCAAACCGTCGAGCTGACTCAACACATGCACCACCCCCTTGCCATGCTCCAGCGCGGTGGCAAGGGCTTGACGCAACGCTGCTTCATTCTCGGCCGACACCACCAAGCTGGCCACCGGCAACTCAATGGTGTGTTCTTTGAATCGGTCCAAACGCGGAAAGCCATTTGTGGGCAAAAAGTGACCATCCACACGCAAGTGGGTGTAGCCACGCGGACGCGCCCAATCGGCCAACTCGGTGTAGACACCTTTGCGGTTCATCACCAAGGGGCTCATCAAGCCAATGTGTTGGCCTTTGAACTCACGCATCAGCTGCGCCGCAATGCGTTCGGCCGTTTGCGGTTGCACCGCTGCGCCGTCGTGGATGCAATGCTGCGTGCCAAGCTTGACGTACAACAAGCGCAAGAAATGCCACACCTCGGTGGTCGTCCCCACCGTGGACTTGCGCCCCCCGCGACTCAAGCGCTGCTCAATCGCCACCGTGGGCGGAATGCCATACACCGCATCCACCTCAGGCCGACCTGCGGGTTGCACGATGCTGCGCGCATACGCGTTGAGGCTTTCCAAATAACGGCGCTGACCTTCGTTGAACAAAATATCAAACGCCAGCGTGGACTTGCCCGAGCCAGACACGCCAGTGATGACGTTGAACTTACCGCGCGGAATGTTGACGCTGAGGTTTTTGAGGTTGTGCTCTTTGGCGTTGACGATTTCAATCGCTCCTTCGCCGGCCCCCGCTGTCGAAGCAGTCGGCGTGCCGGACAACGATTTCGAGCGTGCGTATGAGGCGTCCGGCATGCCGGCTGCTGCGGCAGCAGCGCCAGCAAATCGAGCCGCGCCTTCGGCAGCAAGCACGCCAGCAGATGCTTTTTCGCCATCCACCTCGTACACCACGCCCATCGCCGCTGCGTAATCACGCAAGGCCTTGCCCGTGTGTGAGGCGGGGTGCAAACGCACGTCTTCCGGCGTACCTTCGGCCACCAGCAAACCACCGGCATCGCCACCTTCAGGCCCAAGGTCAATCAACCAATCGCTGGCACGAATCACGTCCAGGTTGTGCTCAATCACGATGAGTGAGTTGCCGTCTTCCAACAAACGGCGCATGGCGCGCATGAGTTTGGCAATGTCGTCAAAGTGCAAGCCCGTGGTGGGCTCGTCAAACAAAAACAGCACGCCTTTTTTGGCGAGCGATTGTTTGCTGGATGTTTTGGCTTTCGCCGCGTCGGCCAAGAAACCGGCGAGCTTCAAGCGCTGGGCTTCGCCGCCGCTGAGGGTGGGCACGGGCTGGCCCAGCTTCACGTAGTCCAGTCCAACATCAACAATGGGTTGGAGTGTGCGAACAACCTCTCGGTCATTCGCAAAAATCTCTAAGGCCTCCCCGACTGTCAACTCAAGCACATCCGCCACATTGAGCGAAATTCGTGACGCGACTGCAGGGGCAACGTCTTGCTCCTCTTCGCTACGCTCAGAATGTCGCTGCGCCGTTACCCCCGCAGTCGCGCCACGAATTTGGCGCTCGATTTTGACTTCCAGAATTTCGGGTCTGTAACGTTGGCCGTTGCAATCTTGGCAGCGCAGATAGACATCGCTTAAGAACTGCATTTCCACATGCTCAAAGCCGGAGCCACCACACGTGGGGCAACGGCCATCGCCGCTGTTGAAACTGAATTTCGAGGCGGTGTAGCCCCGTTGCTTGGACAGCGGCGCCACCGCAAATAGTTCGCGCACAGCATCCCATGCACCCACATAACTCGCGGGGTTGGAGCGTGCGGTTTTACCAATGGGCGACTGGTCCACAAACACCACGTCGCTCAAATGGTCCGCGCCTAACAACCGGTCATGTGCGCCGGGCGTTTCTGTGCCACGACCAAACTGGCGTAACAACGCCGGCGTGAGCACGTCTTGAATCAGGGTCGACTTGCCCGAGCCACTGACGCCCGTGATGCACACCAAACGCTGCAGCGGAAATTCGATGGTGAGGTTTTGTAGGTTGTGTTCACGCGCACCTTCCAAAATCAGACGGGGCGTGTTGTCGGTGACGAGGCGCTTCAAGCCTAGGCCAATGGTTTTGCGCGCCCCTAAATACGCACCTGTCAGGGTGTCTGCCGACTTCAAGGCTTCGGTCGTGCCGTCAAACACAATTTGGCCACCCCGCACACCTGGCGCGGGCCCCATGTCGATGATCCGATCGGCACACAACATCACTGCGGGGTCGTGCTCCACCACCACCAAGGTGTTGCCGGCATTGCGCAAACGCAGCATGGCTTCGTTGATGCGGTTCATGTCGCGCGGGTGCAAGCCAATGCTGGGCTCGTCCAACACAAACAGGGTGTTGACCAACGATGTGCCAAGGGCTGTGGTCAGGTTGATGCGCTGCACCTCACCGCCGCTCAAGGTGCGGCTTTGGCGGTCAAGCGTGAGGTAGCCAATGCCCACATCACTGAGGTATTTCAAGCGGGTGCGAATTTCATCCATCAGCAAGTGCAGGGCTTGCGCATCTGCACCCGCCGCGTCCACTTGTGTGCTGCTGAAAAACTGATGTAGTTTGTCAATCGGCAAGAGCATCAAATCATGCAAACACAAACCGGGCATGGCTTCGAGTTGTGCACGCGTCCACTGCACCCCCTGCGGCATGAAGCGTTTGGCGGGCGGCAGCACGGCATCGGCGTGTTCTTTGGTGCCCAAACGCCAGAGCAAGCTGTCGGTTTTTAATCGCGCGCCTGCACAGGTGCCGCACGGCGTGTAGCTGCGGTACTTGGACAGCAGCACACGGATGTGCATTTTGTAGGCCTTGCTTTCTAAGTATTCGAAGAAGCGTTTGATGCCATACCACTGGTGGTTCCACTTGCCTTTCCACAAAGGCGAACCATTGATCACCCAGTCTTTGTGTTCTTGGCTGAGCTTGTACCAAGGCGTGTCACGCGGAATGCCTTCGGCTTCGGCGTGACGCATGAGGTCTTCTTGTGTCTCCACCCACGCTGGGGTTTGGATGGTTTTAATCGCCCCCGCACGCAACGTGAGTTTGTCATTGGGAATGACCAAGCCGAAGTCCACACCAATCACGCGGCCAAAGCCACGGCAAGTCTCGCAGGCGCCCACCGCCGAGTTGAACGAGAACATGGACGGAATGGGATCGCTGTAGCGCAAGTCGCTGTCGGGGCAATGCAAGCCTGTGGAGAAGCGCCACAGCGAGAATTTGGGGTCAGAGCCCGAGTTTTGCTCCGCAAAATCGGTGTCTGACCCCAAATTCTCCCAGTACACATTGAGTCGACCACCGCCACGTTTGATGGCCAGCTCAATCGCCTCCACCACACGGGCTTGTTCGGTGTTGCCGAGTTTGAAGCGATCCGCCACCACATCCAACAATTTGCGCGGGCCTGTGGGCGTGGCCACTTCGCGCTCGGCATGGATGCGCGTGAAGCCACTCGCACTCAGCCACTGCTCAACCTCTGCGGGCGTGGTGTTGGCGGGCAACTCCACAGGGAAGGTCATGATGAGCCGTGGGTCTTGCGGCTGCGCCGCGCAACGGCGTTGCAACTCGGCATAAATGGTTTGCGGCGTGTCGTGCTGCACCGGCTGTGCGGTTTGACGGTCCCACAAATGACCGGCGCGAGCCATGAGCAACTTCAAGTGGTCGTTGAGCTCGGTCATCGTGCCCACGGTCGAGCGCGAGCTGCGCACGGGGTTGGTTTGGTCAATCGCAATCGCAGGCGGCACACCTTCCACCTTGTCGACCGCAGGGCGGTCCATGCGGTCTAAGAACTGACGGGCGTAGGCGCTGAAGGTCTCCACATAACGCCGCTGGCCTTCGGCGTACAGGGTGTCAAA
Organism: Pseudomonadota bacterium; assembly: GCA_041169125.1. Taxonomy (GTDB): domain Bacteria; phylum Pseudomonadota; class Gammaproteobacteria; order Burkholderiales; family Burkholderiaceae_C; genus Limnohabitans. The sequence continues at coordinate 304 of JBEEJP010000079.1, read as the reverse complement.
CACCAAACTCGATTTGCCCGAACCGCTGGGGCCGGTGACCACCGTGAGTTCGCCGGTGCGAATGTCGAGGTCTAAATTTTTGAGGTTGTGTTGGCGTGCGCCACGAATGCGAATGGTGCCTGTCATGGCGGACCTTTTTAAAGTGTGGCGAATATTCTAGAGATTCAGACAGCCCCGCGTGTGTGAGGGGGAAAAGCAAAACGCCACGGACATGCCGTGGCGTTTTGACCCGCACAGTGAATCGAAATTACTTGGCGGCAGAGGCGTCTGCAGATGCAGCCGAGGCGGCCTCAGAGGCTGCCTC
>JBEEJP010000078.1:0-8321 GCA_041169125.1 Pseudomonadota bacterium | reverse complement strand
ACGGTGTAAGGGCCGAGTTGACGTTGTTTCATACAGAGGTGTGTGTGCGTGTCCAAGCCGGCAATGGGGCACAACGGTGCAGCACGTTGTCGTGCAGCCATGTGGCGCTCTTGCGTGCGCGCTCGGCCACGGTGGCCAAGGGCAGTTGTTGGTAGTCGTCGTTGAAGACTTCAAAGCTGTAGTCACCACGGTAGCCAATGCGATCGAGGCGCAACACCAAGTCGGCCAAGGCTTCGCTGTGCACGCCCTCACCTGGGAACACGCGGAAGGTGCGTGCGGTGGTCATGCGGTCTTCAAACGTGGGGGTTTCGTGCCACATGAAATCAGACAGTTGCACCAAGAAAATTTTCTCGGGATCGAGGTCTTCAATCGCATCCAACGGTGTGTTGGCTGCAAAGATGTGGAAGGAATCCAAACCAATGCCAAGGTTGGGGCAATCGGCGCGGCACACCACATCCCAAGAGGTGGTGAACTCGTTGACGGTACGCCCCCAAGACAAACCTTCGTAAGCGACTTTGATGCCCAAGGGCAACGCCATCATGGCGAGCTTCTTCAAGTCGCGCGCGATTTGGTCTAAGTCGTCCGTGGCATGGCGCGATGTTGAGGAACACGCCAACAACACTTTGCTGCCCGTGGCCGCGCACATCTCGAGCATTGATTTGGCGATGTCCACCTTGTAGCCATGCAAGTGCCCCGACAAACCTTCGAAGTCGCGCAGCACTTGAAACCCCGTGGGGCGCAAACCACTGGCTTGCACCGCTGCCACTGCAGCCGGCACGCCGCCTGGGTGCGTGACCAAGTCGCGCGCCATGAGCATGACTTGTGAGAAGCCTGCCTCTTTCATCGCCGACAGCTTGGCCTCTAAAGAGCCCGCCATCGTGATGGTGTCCATCCCAAAACCATCGAGCAAGTTCATACGGCCTCCTGCCGGGCCGCCCCAAAGGAGGCCAGCGCCCCCTCGGGGGGCAGCAAATACACGTCGTGATGAGCGTGGGGGTTCATAGCCATGCCTTTTATTAATCTTTGTGAACCAGCTCAAACGACACCGAACCCAAAGCACTGCGCGTGAGCGCGCCTCGGTCTTCGGGGTGCAACTGGGTGGACTCGACAAACTCCACACCACGTGCTTTGAGTGCTGTGACCGCTGCGCCCACATCTGCAGCACCTAGACCAATGCGTTGCAAGCACTCGGGGGAGTCATCGGCATCCATCCAAGGATCGGGTTCGATGAGTTGCCACAAGAAGTTGCCGCAAGGGCTCTTCATCAATTTGCCTTTGGGCAAGATGCCAAAGCGTTGGTCGTCGGGCACAAAACTGAAATCAAACATGTGTTCGAAGTAAGCCAACCAATCTGCACTGCGGCCTGCACCGATGTACTGCACCACCCCAAAGTAGCTCATGCCAGCGGTGGCCGCTGGGTGTTGGTCTACGGTGGGAATGGGTTTGAAATCGATGTCGTAAATCGAGAACTCTTGCCAGCGGTCCACAAAGTAAAAACGGCTGCCGCCTGGGCCATGGATGGCGGGAATGTGCAGCTCCATCGCTTGCGCTTGGCTGGTGACGTTCCATGCACCAAGGTCCATGCAGCGGGTGTGCGCTTGCAAGGCGTCGCGCACGCGAAACGCCACGGCAGAAATCACAGGCTGGCCATCGGTGGTGGCGCTCACGCGTGCATCATCGGGGCTGGCGTTGACGACCAAGTTCATGCCGCCTTGGCGGTACAAGGTCACCTCACGCGAGCGATGACGTGCCACAGGGCGAAAGCCCATGTTCTCGAGCACTTGCCCCAAGGCTTGTGGGCGGCTGGTGGCATATTCGATGAACTCAATGCCGTCCAAGCCTAAGCGGTTGGGCATATCGGGCACAGACTCTCGGTGTGTGGATTGCAAGGTCATCAAATACTCCAAGAAAAATCAAGTCAACGTCAGTAGCTTAACTGCGCCACGTCACGCAGCACTTCTGCGGTGGTGGTGGGCAAGCCGAAGTACTCCAAGTACGCGGGAATTTGTTCAAACAACATGTCTGAACCCACTTGCACACGGCAGCCTCGGTTTTTGGCAGCTTGCAAGAACGCGGTCATTTCGGTTTTCATGACCACTTCGCCCACAAAGGCATCGGGTGAAATGCGTGACACATCCATGGGCAGAGGGTCGCCCTCGTTCATGCCCATGGGCGTGGCGTTGACCACCAAGTCGTGATCCGCAGGGTCGTTGGAGCCTGTGCGCACATCAATCTGTGGGTAGTTGTGTTTCAAGCGTTGGCCCAAGGCCTCGGCTGAGGCCGTGTTCACATCAAACAGGCTGATGGCGGCAATGCCAGCACCCGCGAGCGATGCAGCGATGGCACAGCCCACGCCGCCCGAGCCGACCACCAACACACGCTTGCCGGCGAGGTCAAAGCCTTTGCGTTGCACGCCGCGCACAAAGCCTGCGCCGTCAAACATATCGCCCACCAAGCGGCCATCGGCGAGTTTTTTCACAGCATTGCACGCGCCTGCCACGCGCACGGTGGCGGTCACTTCGTCGAGCAAGCCCACCGTGACCACCTTGTGCGGCATGGTGATGAGGGCGCCGCAAATATTGGTGAGGTTGAACACCGACTTCAAGAACACCGGATAGTCCGGCGTTTGGCAGCCCATCGGAACGACCACCGCATTGATGCCCGCACTCGCGAAGTACGGGTTGTAAATCATGGGGGACTTGAAACTGTGTGTGGGGTAACCAATGTGGGCAATCAGTTGTGTGTTGCCGTTGATGGAGATGCCGTGCTTGCTCATGGGTGTTTATTGAGAAGATTGAACAGCAGACACCGCAGCACGCAAAGCCAGCTCGTAGCTGTCCGCACCGAAGCCACAAATTTGGCCCTTCACAATTTCAGCGAACACTGATTTGTGACGGAATTCTTCACGTGCATGAATGTTGGACATGTGCAACTCCACCACGGGGCAAGTCAACACCGCCAAGGCATCGCGAATGGCGTAGCTGTAATGGGTCCATGCACCGGCATTGATGAGCACGGCGTCCACGTTGTCAAAGTAGCCTTGGTGAATGCGCTCGCACATATCACCTTCATGGTTGGTCTGATAGCACTCCACTTCAGCGCCCAGCTCTTGCCCCAGTTTGTGCAAGTTGGCATTGATCTCATCCAATGTGATGGTGCCGTACTGCTTAGGGTCGCGTTTGCCGAACATGTTGTGGTTCACGCCGTGGAGCATCAAGACTTTCATAACTAACCTTCAGAATTTCGATTCATTCAACACACAATGCTTCGCCGCATTTCAGCGGCGAAGCATCACTCAGCCAATTACTTGGCCTTTTTCGCAGGAGCGGCTGAACGCACTTTGTCGATTTCAGCTTGCAACTCTTTCACCACATCTTGGCCCACGCTCACGCCGTGCTTGGCGGTCACAGGGCGCATTTTGTCGCGCAAAATGGCCATTTCAGACTCAGGCAACTGGGTCACTTGCATGCCGTTCTTCTTCAAGTTGGCCAACAAGCTGGCTTCCAAGTTGCGTGCGGTTTCGCGTTGGAACTTGGCAGACTCAGTGGCGGCATTGGCCACAATCTTTTTCTCATCGGCGCTCAAGGTGTCCCAGAACTTCTTGCTGATGATCACAGACTGTGGGTTGTACTGGTGCGCTGTCAAGGCCATGTGCTTTTGCACTTCGTACAACTTGGCGCTGTTGATGGTGGGGATGGGGTTTTCTTGACCGTCCACAGCACCTTGCTCCAACGCCGCATACACCTCTGGCCATGGCAGGGGTGTGGGGTTAGCGCCCAAGGCTTTGACCCAATCCACGTTGATGGGGTTAGGAATCACGCGCAACTTCAAGCCTTCGATGTCAGACACCTTGTTGATCGCGCGTTTGCCGTTGGTGAGGTGGCGGAAACCCAACTCGTAGTAGGCCAAACCGATCAAGCCTTTTTCTTCCAGCTTGGCGTGCATCTTCTTGCCAAAAGGACCATCCACCACAGCGTCGGCTTCTTTGGTCGTGGCGAACATGAATGGGAAGTCGAACACTGCGAATTCTTTGACTTGGCTGGCGAAGATGCCCGAGTTCATCGAGGCCATTTCCAATGAGCCGCCTTGGATGGCTGACACGTTGGCTTGGTCGCTACCCAAGGTACCACCTGGGAACAGGTTGACTTTGAGTTTGCCGCCTGAGTTTTTCTCGACGATTTCTTTGAATTTCTCCATGCCCTGAACAATGGGGTGACCCGCGTTGTTCTGGTTGGCGAACTTGATGGTTTTCACTTGGGCCGAAGCCACACCCATAGCAGCCATTGCCACTGTGGCGATCACGGTCTTGATAAAGATACGTTTCATGTCAGAGTCTCCTGATGAACTTTTGCGGTCGTACGCCAAAGAAGGATTTCACAGTCTGGCGTACCCGGACAGACTGTGAAAAAGAAAATCAATAGAACCAGCGCGCTGGCACCATCACCAATTGAGGGAAGGCCACCATCGCAAACATGATGATGAACTGCGCCACCATGAAGGGCATCACGCCGCGCGTCACTTCATCCATGCTCACCTTACCCACACCGGCTACGGCATTGAGCACAGTGCCCACGGGCGGTGTGATCAATCCAATGGCATTGTTGATGATGAACAAGACACCGAAGTACACAGGGTCAATACCAGCGGCTTTCACCACAGGCATCAACACTGGGGTCAACAACAAAATAGTCGGAGTCATATCCAACGCTGTACCCACCACCATGGTGATGACCATGATGGTCAACATCAACAGCTTAGGACTATCAAGCAAAGGCTCCAGCAAGGCGACCAATTCGCCAGGCAAGTTCGCCACCGTGATCAACCAAGCCGACACCATGGCAGCGGCCACCAAGAACATCACAATCGCGCTGGTCTTGGCAGATGCCACAAACAAGGGGTACAAGGTCTTGAGGTTGAGTTCTTTGTAAACGAATGTGGAGATGACCAAGGCATACACCGCAGCCACCACCGCAGCCTCTGTCGGTGTGAACACACCAAACTTCAGGCCGAACACCACAATCACGGGTAACACCAAAGCCCAAGTTGCTTCGCTCAAAGCCTCACGAATTTCGCCCAACGATTTACGAGGAGGCACAGAAACAACCTCTTGGCGTGCCAGCCACCACCACGTGATCCACAGCGAAGCACCTAGCAGCACGCCGGGCACGATGCCCGCCATGAACAGCTTAGAAATCGACACGTTACCGGCGACGCCAAAAATCACAAAACCGATGCTGGGAGGAATCACGGGCGCGATGATGCCGGCAGAGGCAATCAAACCCGCCGAACGCGCACGGTCATGACCAGCCGCCACCATCATGGGCAACAGCAACGAAGCCAACGCCGCCGCATCAGCCACCGCTGAGCCAGATAGCGCCGCCATGATGACCGCAGCCATGATGGTCACATAGCCCAAACCACCCTTGATGTGCCCCACACAAGCCATCGCGAAATTCACAATGCGGCGAGACAAGCCACCGGCGTTCATGATTTCGCCCGCCAGCATGAAGAATGGCACCGCCAACAACGGGAAGCTGTTAGAGCCTTCAATCAAGTTCTGCGCCAAGATTTGCGCATCAAACATATTCAGGTGCCACATCAGCGCAGCACCACACAGCAACAAAGAGAAAGCGATGGGGATACCCAACGCCATGGCACCCATCAGGGAAAAGAGAAATACAGCGATTGTCATGGTCTTGTCCTTGTTTGGGTTTAGTGGTTGTCGCCGTGAGGGGCTTCTTCAGACTCTTGGATCATCACCAAGTCTTCGTCGCGCACTTGACCTGTCAAGAGTCGAATGAATTCAATGGACAAGATCAAACCGCCAATCACAGCAAACAAAATGCCGGGCAGATAAATCCATGCCATCGACGCCTCCATCACCGCACTGGTGCTGTCAAGGTTGATGAGGGCTTGGTCATAAGCGCCTTTGAACAGGAGCCAGCATACAAACAACATCAATGTGTACGAAGCACCCAAGCAGACTTTTTTACCGAAGGGCCCCAGACGGCTCACCAACATATCCGTGCCCAAATGGCCATGCTCTTTCAAAGCCACGATAGCGCCCAAGAACGTCATCCAGACAAACGCCCAGCGTGAGAGCTCTTCAGACAAAGTGATGCCAGAGTTCATGGCGTAACGCAAAAACACATTACCGAAGACCAAGACCACCATCAAGGCAAGGCAAAAGGCAATTGCTGCTTCGAGCACACGACAGCAGCGATCCATCAAGAGGTTGAACATGAGGTAGGTCCTTAAAAATTTGAGCTAAACAAAATGTACAAACTAGTTACTTTATTGCGACTTGGTAAAAACCCGTATCCACATCGAACATAACCAACTACCTGCTATGCCTCTCTTGCATAGCTTACAAAACGCAGAACCATATCCACCACGCTCTGGCGTCGGGCCGCCAGTGCTTTGGGGGTTTGGCCGTTGCGCTTGAAAATCAAATCGAAGGTGTAGCGGTTGGAAACGTTGAAAAACGTCAGCGCCGAAATGGAGGCATGGATGTCGATGGGGTCGAGCCCTTTGCGAAACACGCCCTCTTTGACACCGCGTTTGTACAAATCGGCGATGGACTGAATGGCCGACACATTCAAGTCTTGAATCAACTTGCTTTGCGCCAAATAGCTGCCGCGTTGGATGTTTTCGTTCATCACCAAGCGAATGAAGTCTTGGTTGCTGTGGTGGTGGTCGAAGGTGAAACCCACCAAGGCCTTGAGCGCCTCCACAGGCGACAAATCGGCCAAATGCAATTCGGCCTCGGTAGCGCGGATGCGGCGGTAGGCGTCTTCCAACACGGCAAGGTACAAGCCCTCTTTGCTGCCGTAGTAGTAATAGATCATGCGCTTGCTGGTGTGCGTGGCCTCGGCAATGGCATCGATACGCCCCCCCGCCAAACCCTTGGCCGCAAACTCTTGCGTCGCCACCGCCAAGATGCCCGCCATCGTCCGCTCGGGGTCGTTGGTGCGTTTGGGGGGCTTGCGCGCAGAATGTACTGTTTGGTTCATTCGCGAAGTATAGGGGGCTGCACATCACCCACTGTCTCCAGAGGAACCCTAATGCGCTGACATCCCCTTGTGCTTACGTAAACTCAGCCACGCGCAACACATCAACACATGGCACTCGATTCATATTTTGTTTTAGCAGGCTTGGCTGCTCTCTTGGTGGGCCTCTCGAAAGGGGGCTTGCCCACGGTGGGCATGTTGGCGGTGCCGCTGCTCTCGCTGTTCATGTCGCCCGTGAAAGCAGCGGTGTTGCTGCTGCCCATCTACATCATCTCGGATGTGGTGAGCGTGTGGCTGTATCGCAAAAACTTCAGCGCCCCCAATTTGAAAATTTTGATGCCCTCGGGCCTTGTAGGCGTGGGTATTGGCTGGCTCACCGCGTCGGTCACTTCTGACAGCGCCGTGAAGTTGATGATTGGCTGTTTAGGTGTGGGCTTTTGCCTGAACACTTGGCTGCGTAAAACACCACAACACAAGCAACCGGCCAACGCCAAGAAGGGTTGGTTCTGGGGCACGGTGGCGGGTTTTACAAGTTTCATTTCACATGCGGGCGGCCCACCATTTCAAATTTATGTGATTCCGCAGCGCTTGCCCAAGCTTGAATTTGCAGGCACCGCCACCCTGCTCTTCGCCGTCATCAATGCCGCAAAAATTTGGCCGTATCAAATGCTGCAGCCTTATTCGTACGACGACTTGATGCGTGCCGCCGACTTGATGCCATTTGCTTTGGTAGGCACTGTGCTCGGGGCCTACATCACGCGAAAAATTGCGGATGTTTGGTTTTACCGCTTGGTGCAAGCGGGCTTGTTTGTGGTCTCCCTCAAACTCATTGCGGATGTGGTTCTATAAGCAGCCCAACGCAAGAGACACCATCAAAAAAACGCCAGCCTGCAAAGCAAGCTGGCGTTTTTAGATTTCAACGGTTCAAACCGCTGCAGCTGCCGTGGTGGTGTGCGCACCACCCAAGAACAAACGTTCCATTTGTGGGTCAGCCAAAATTTCAGCCGCTGATTTGTAAAGCACCAAACGACCCGATTCCAACGCAATCGCGTTGTCTGAGTACTTGAGTGCACTCTTGACGTTTTGCTCCACCATCAACACAGTGGTGCCTTGGTCTGCCAACTTGCGCAAGAGCTTGAACACGTCTTGCACCACCATGGGCGACAAGCCAATCGAGGGCTCGTCAATCAACAAGACTTTGGGGCGCAGCAACAAAGCACGGCCAATTTCGAGTTGCTTTTGCTCCCCCCCTGAGAGTGACGACGCCAACGAATGCATGCGCTCTTTGACGCGTGGGAAAAACTCCAACAC
>JBEEJP010000077.1:0-8425 GCA_041169125.1 Pseudomonadota bacterium | reverse complement strand
GCAACGATTTTTCCAAGTTGATGATGTGAATTTTGTTGCGGTGACCGAAGATGAACGGTGACATCTTGGGGTTCCAGAAGCGAGTTTGGTGACCAAAGTGGACGCCGGCTTCCAGCATATCGCGCATCGTGACTGACATAAAAATACTCCAAAGGTTGGGTCTAAAATCCAGCCCATCATCACCGCCAGCTTTCATTCTTAAAAAGCTTTTGGCAACACCTTGATTGGACTGGTTTGCGAGTGATGTTTGTCCGAGCTTGATGCAAATGCCTCAAACCTCGGAAAAACCCGATGATTCTAGCACACCCAGACATGCCCTTATCTCCCATCCACACGCCTTCAACAAGGATTGCCGCATGAAGGTCGCCGTGATTGGCGCAGGTGTGATTGGCATCACCACCGCGTACGAACTGGCCACACAAGGCCACCAAGTCAGCGTTTTCGAGCGCAATGGCGCAGCCGCCGAAGAAGGCAGCTTCTCGAACACGGGTGTAGCTTCTGCAAGCTACGCATCGCCTTGGGCTCGACCCGGCATGTTCAAACACATGCTGAGCCACTTGTGGCAACGTGACACGCCACTGCGCCTGTCTGGCACCGGTGTCGCCGACTGGCGCTGGCTCTGGCAAATGCGCAAGGCCTGCAACCCCACCACATTTGCACGCAACCGCGCGAGCATGCTGCGTTTGGCTGAGTACAGCAGCCACCGCATGCGCACCCTCACCGACACACTGAACCTAGAACACGAACGCAGCCAAGGCCTGATGGTGTTGCTGCGAACCGCGCGTGAAATACAGCTCATGCAAGACAGTTTGCAAGTGATGCGCGACGCAGGCCTGAGCTTTAAAACCTTGAGTGCCGAAGAAGCCCGCGGCATTGAACCCGCACTCAATCCAGAAACCGCTCTGGCACAAGCCATTCACTTCCCAGACGACGAGGTCGGCAACTGTCGCCAATTCACGCTGTTGTTGAAAAGCGAAGCTGAATCGTTGGGTGTGGTGTTTCACTTCAACACGGCCATACAGCCTTTGTCCAGTGTGCAGCCCAAAATCGTTCGCACCTCAGCGCAAGACACGGGCGAAAAGTTTGATGCGGTTGTGGTGTGTGCGGGCCTAGCCAGTACACAGCTGGTACGCCCCTTAGGTCTGCGCATCCCCTTAGCCGCCGTGCACGGCTATGCCATCAGCGCCGCTGTGCGTGAGTCGCTGGATGCGCCACGCGGCGGCGTCATCGATGAACAATACAAAGTCGCCATCAGCCGCTTAGGGCAACGCGTGCGCGTGTCGGGCGGCTCTGAAATCGGTGGCCATGCCAAGCGACACAACGCCGCCAGCATCAAAACCTTGTACCGCGTTTTGGACAACTGGTTTCCTGGTGCTGCACGCACGCAAGACAATGTGCAAATCTGGAAAGGCTCACGCCCCATGCTGCCGGATGGCCCTCCCATCGTCGGAGCCAGCGGGGTTTCGGGGGTGTGGCTCAACCTAGGGCACGGCGCAAGCGGCTGGACCTTGGCCTGCGGCAGTGCGCGCGCCTTGGCTGACAGCATCAATGGCAAAAGCCCTGACATCGATTTACAAGGCTTAGGCCTTGAGCGATTGCATTTGCACCGATGAGCACAGGGGGTCTGACGCAATCTATCCGCAGCCAAGCCCAATGGCCGCTGCACACAGTTGCACAGACCCGTACGATTGAACATCAGGCGCAAGCCGCCCTACCCGCCTACACGCTGATGCAACGCGCAGGTTTGGCTACCGCTCGGCTGGCGTTGGCCATCGCACCGCACGCTCAAAAAATTTGGATTGCCTGTGGCCCCGGCAATAACGGCGGCGACGGACTTGAAGCTGCTGTGCATTTGCACGCATGGGGCAAGCAGCCTGTCGTCACGTGGCTAGGTCAAACTGAGCACTGTCCAGCAGATGCTTTGCAAGCATGGCAACGCGCCAAGGATGCCGGCGTGACTTTTGCCCAGCAGCCACCAGAGCACTTTGACCTAGCGATTGACGCACTCCTAGGCATTGGCACACAACGCACACCTGAAGGGGCCATGGCGCAATGGCTCCAAACATTGCAGCACACGCCACATCCCGTGCTATGCATTGACGTGCCAACCGGTTTGCACGCCGACACCGGCATGTGGTCAAGCACACTATCGCCCCAAACCGCCAACACGCAACGTCACACCTTGAGCCTGCTCACACTCAAGCTTGGTTTGTTCACCGCACAAGGACGCGATGCAGCGGGACAGGTTTGGTTCAACGACCTTGGCGTGTGCGACTGGCAAACACACAACGCCACAGCTTGGCTGCAACAAAGTAAAACAACAAGTGCCCAACGCCCACACAGCAGTCATAAGGGTAGCTTTGGTGACGTTTGCATCTTGGGCGGCGCTCAAGGCATGTCAGGTGCTGCCGTGCTGGCTGGCATAGCGGCCTTGCATGGCGGTGCAGGCCGAGTCTTTGTTGGTCTGCTAGACGCCACGGCACAACACACCGTGTCTGCCTATCCACCGTTGATGGTCAGAGATGCGGCTCATTTGAACCTCGCCCATACCACCGTGGTGTGCGGCTGTGGGGGTGGCGATGACATTCACGCCTTCATGCATCAGGCACTGTCCACCTCACAGCAATTGGTCGTCGATGCCGATGCCTTGAATGCCATTGCACGCGACACCGCGCTGCAACGTCTGCTCATCCAACGCAACGCACGCAGCAAACCCAGCGTGCTCACCCCCCACCCCCTTGAAGCCGCACGGCTCTTGCAATGCACCACACCAGACGTGCAAAACAACCGTTTATGGGCTGCGCAACGGTTAGCAGATGGATTCCAATGCATCGTGGTTTTGAAAGGCTCTGGCAGCGTCATCGCCAGTCCACATCACACACCCGTCATCAATGGCTCGGGCAATGCATTACTGGCCACCGCAGGAACGGGTGATGTGCTGGCAGGTTTGATTGGCGCGTACATCGCACGTCATCACGACGTATTTGACGCCACCTGCCAAGCGGTGTGGATGCATGGCCACGCGGCAAACACGTGGCCACGCTCAGGCCCAGCACTCGATGCAGCGGCACTGGCTGCATCGTTGCGTTAAGCCCTTATTTGCGAGAGCGGCGGCTCTTACCGCTCGATTTTTTCTCGTGTGATTTACGAGCGCCTCCAGCGGCAGACTTTGTTTCACCACGGCCGCCCTTGCCGCTGATTTTGGTGAATGCTTTTTTCACGGCTGTTTTGAAATTCTGCATGGGAGAACCCGCAGATTCTTTGCCATTGCGTGGCAACAGCTCATCGGCGTCACGCACCAAACGGAAATCGATCTTGCGGCCATCCAAGTCCACACGGCTCACCTGAATGCGCACGCGTGAACCAATGCCATAGCGAATACCGGTGCGTTCACCACGCAACTCTTGGCGCATTTCATCAAAACGGAAGTACTCACCACCCAGCTCAGTGATGTGGACCAAGCCTTCGACGTACATGGCATCCAAGGTCACGAACAAACCAAAGCCTGTGGCAGAAGTCACCACGCCGCTGTACTCTTCCCCTAAGTGCTCGCGCATGTATTTGCACTTGAGCCAAGCTTCAACGTCTCGACTGGCCTCGTCTGCGCGGCGCTCGTTGGCACTGCAATGCAAACCTGCCGCTTCCCACGCTTGTTGGTCTGGCGATGGTTTGGTTTTCACGGCCAATTGACCTTCTGGTTCACGCACGCGTGAAGCCAAACGACGCGCCAACTTGGCATGCGCTTCACCTGGCGTGGGCAGAGCCGGCAAGGTGTATTTGCGCTTCGTCAAAATGGCTTTGATGACGCGATGCACCAACAAGTCGGGGTAACGACGAATCGGACTGGTGAAATGGGTGTACGCCTCAAACGCCAGACCAAAGTGGCCATTGTTGTCAGGCGTGTATACCGCTTGCGACATGGAGCGCAACAACATCGAGTGAATTTGCTGCGCATCTGGGCGCTCTTTGGTGGCCTCTGCAATCGCCTGAAACTCGCCGGGCTTGGGGTTGTCGCTCACCGTCAAGCCCACACCTGTGGCCTTGAGGTAGCCACGCAGCAAGTCGATCTTTTCAGGCGTTGGGCCTTCATGCACGCGAAACAAACCCGGGTGTTTGCTTTGCAAAATGAAGTCCGCACTACACACGTTGGCCGCCAACATGGCCTCTTCAATCAACTTGTGCGCGTCGTTGCGCACACGAGGAATGATTTTGTCGATACGACCACTTTCGTCACACACAATTTGTGTTTCGGTTGTTTCAAAGTCCACCGCACCACGCACACGACGTGCTTTTAACAAAGCACCATACACATCGTGCAGGTGAATCAAATCGTCAATGCGGTCTTTACGTTTGGCAGCTTCTGGGCCGCGCGTGTTCGACAAAATCGCCGCCACTTCGGTGTACGTGAAGCGCGCATGACTGAACATCACGGCGGGATAAAACTGATACGCCTCCACATCGCCGGATGCATTGATGAGCATGTCGCAGACCATGCACAAGCGCTCGACATCTGGATTCAATGAGCACAAACCGTTAGAGAGCTTCTCGGGCAACATCGGAATCACACGCCGCGGGAAGTACACACTGGTCGCTCGGTCATACGCGTCTACGTCAATCGCGCTGCCGGTTTCCACATAGTGACTCACATCGGCAATTGCCACCAACAATCGCCAACCTTTGCCCTTGCCCACTTTGGCGGGTTCGCAATACACCGCATCGTCGAAATCACGTGCATCTTCACCATCAATGGTGACCAGAGGCACATCCGTCAAATCCACACGGTTCTTTTTATCTTGTGGGCGAACCTGATCGGGCAAGCTGCGCGCCATGGCCAAGCATGCATCCGAAAACTCATAGGGCACACCGTATTTACGCACGGCAATTTCAATTTCCATACCGGGGTCATCCACCTCACCCAGCACTTCTTTGATTCGCCCCACGGGTTGACCATACAAGCTTGGCGGTTCAGTCAACTCGACCACCACCACTTGCCCCACTGCAGCTTTGGCAGTGGCACCTTTGTTGATCAAGACATCTTGGCCGTAACGCTTGTCTTCGGGCGCTACCAACCATACGCCACTCTCTTGCAGCAATCGACCGATGATGGGTTGTTTGGATCGTTCCAAAATTTCAACCACACGCCCCTCAGGACGGCCTTTTCGGTCAAAGCGAACCACGCGCGCTTTGACACGATCGCGATGCAACACCGCGCGCATTTCATTCGGGGGCAAAAAGATGTCCGGCGAGCCATCATCTCGTTGCACAAAACCATGTCCATCACGGTGCCCCGCGACGGTGCCGACAAACTCTTCCAGTAAACCACTGGTGTGTGCGGAATTCTTGATACAATGCCTCTCTTTCCTGAAATGCCCAGGTGGCGGAATTGGTAGACGCACTAGTTTCAGGTACTAGCGAGTAACATCGTGGGGGTTCGAGTCCCTTCCTGGGCACCAATATAAGTTAAATAAAAGCCACCTTTTCGGTGGCTTTTGTTTTTTGTGAATTTATTTTTTCACCCAGTTTAAATAGGCAATGCGACAAGATCATGACCATCAGTCGCTACCACCTTTGCTTGGGTGAACTCCCCGACCTTCAACACCTTACTGAGCTTTTCAGGCGGCAAGAGTTTGACCACGCCATCAATCTCAGGTGCATCGGCATAGCTACGCCCCACACCGCCTTTGCGTCCACCCGCAGGTGCTGAATCCACCAACACTTGAAGCGTTGAGCCAATACGGCGCTTGAGCTTGGCAATCGACACCTCTTCAGCCACGGCCATGAATCGCGCTTGACGCTCTTCTCTAACTTCTTGCGGCAGCATGCCGGGAATGTCGTTCGCGGCCGCACCATCAACGGGGCTGTAGGCAAAGCAACCCGCACGGTCGATCTCGGCTTCGCGCACGAAGTTGAGCAAATGCTCAAACTCTTCTTCCGTCTCACCAGGAAAGCCCGCAATGAACGTGCTGCGAATCACAATTTGCGGACACAGCTCGCGCCAACGGGCAATGCGCTCCAAGTTCTTTTCGCCACTGGCAGGGCGCTTCATGCGCTTCAACACATCTGGATGGCTGTGTTGAAACGGCACATCCAAATAGGGCAACACATGCCCTGTGGCCATCAACGGAATGATCTCATCCACACTCGGGTATGGGTACACATAGTGCAAACGCACCCAAGCACCATAGGTTTGGGCCAACTTGGCGAGGGCTTGTGCCAGCTCCAAGGCGCGTGTCTTGATGGGTTGACCGTCATAAAAACCAGTGACATATTTCACATCCACGCCATAGGCTGATGTGTCTTGACTGATGACCAACAGCTCTTTCACGCCGCCTTCAAACAACGCACGGGCTTCTTTGAGCACATCACCAATCGGGCGACTTACCAAATCACCGCGCATAGACGGGATGATGCAAAACGTGCAACGGTGGTTACAGCCTTCGCTGATTTTCAAATACGCATAGTGCTTGGGCGTGAGCTTGACGCCCGCTTCACCAAAGCTGTTGGGCACCAAGTCAATGAACGGGTCATGCGGCTTAGGTAAGTGCGCATGCACCGCATCCATGACCTCTTGCGTAGCGTGTGGGCCGGTGACGGCCAGCACACTGGGATGCATTTCCATGACCAAGTTGGCCCCGCCTTCAGCCTGGCGTGCGCCAAGGCAGCCGGTCACGATGACCTTCCCGTTTTCGGCCAAAGCTTCGCCAATGGTGTCGAGGCTTTCTTTCACGGCGTCATCAATGAAGCCACAGGTGTTGACGATAACCAAGTCAGCACCTGCGAATGTTTTAGAGGTTTGGTAGCCCTCGGCACTGAGTTGCGTCAAGATGAGCTCGGAGTCGGTCAACGCCTTGGGGCAACCCAAGCTCACAAAGCCGACTTTTGGGGTAACTACTTCAGTCATTTACGTTTCAGTCCCATGACATCCATCATGTGTTCAGTTTGTTTTTGCAATTGTTCAGCGTAACTGCTCATCAAGTTGGGCACGATGGGCAGTTGCGGCACGTTGTCCATGAACGTTTGCACGTTCTTCTCTAGGTATGACCCCATAAAACCTTGCATGGAATGCCCGTAAAAACGGATGATGTTAGCCAACACCTGCTCGGTCAAAATGGGGGCGCCATCCGACTCATGCTCCAAGATGATTTGCAACAAAATACTGCGCGTCAAATCATCCCCCGACTTGGCATCCACCACCCGAAATGGTGTGTGTTGCATCACCAACTGCTTGATATCGGAAAGTGCCACATAACTGGATGATGCGGTGTCATACAAGCGACGGTTGGGATACTTTTTGATCACACGCACTTGCGTGTCGCTTGAAGCGGTAGATTTTTTGCTACTCATGGAAGTCAGCTCCCGTTGAATAAGAAAAGCCCAGAACTGCTCAAACAGTGCCGGGCTTGACGGGGAACAGCGGGTAAGCGAGATTGGAATAACCCATACGTTCCGAGTGAATTGTAGACGAAAACAGCCTAGCCGGCCTCAAAACGCCACCCAATCCATCATCGAGAAATCGAAGATACCGTTTGTGGGTTACAAACCTAGAACTCGAAACAAGCTCAAACGATCAATTGGCTTTAACAACGCACAATTAAACCCTAAAGATTTTAAATAATGATCATCGTCCATCGAGGCATCTGCCGTATATGCAATCAATTCAATATTGATGGATTTTTCGATCTCTTTAATTCGATAGGCTGTTTGAATTCCATTTAAATTCGGCATTGAAATATCCAACAACACATGAGTAATAGGATGAGAACGAATCAGACTCAATGCATCATCCCCATTTTCACAATCAATGACCGACACCTGTGGATGTAACGACTTCAACATAAAGCCCGGGAGCAAGCGACTCACCAAATTGTCATCCACCACCAGAACCATCAGGTTTCTCATGCAACCACCTTATGAAGAGAAGGGCAAGGCAATGATCAAACGCGAACCACCCGTCTTAGTATCAAATTCAAACTGGACATCACAACCCATCACAAGAAGTGTTTGTTTGACCATAGATAACAATACGCCTGGACCTTCTTGCAATTTAAATTCGTAAGAATCATCATTCCAGAATGATTCATATAAATGCATGCAAGATGATTTAGTTGCAAGATCAGAAAACTCTAAATTGAGCAACCAACCACCACCATGTGCGTCATCCCGACACAAGACAACATGCAAGATACTCCACTTATCCAATAATTCCACAGTTCCAACAACCAAGGCTTCAAGCACTTGTTGCAATCGATGCATATCAGAATTAACGGTATCTTCTGTCATTTCTTGCGCACAGCTATAGCTCAAGCTAACTCCCTTTTCTAAGGCTGCTCCTTGCCGCTGCCGAACCACATCACGCACCAACTCCGAAAACACAAAACTAGAATATGACAGCTTTACCCTGCCCTGAAATAAATTATTTAATTCA
>JBEEJP010000076.1:0-8443 GCA_041169125.1 Pseudomonadota bacterium | reverse complement strand
CCTGTGGCCGAAGAAGTGCCGGCCGAACCCGAGGCCGTGCCAGAAGAAGAACCTGTGCCAGAAGCCGTGGACGAAGCTGTGGAAGAAGCCCCTGCCGAAGAGAGCGAGCCTTTGGGCGAAGGGGAGATTGAAATCCGCGAAGGCGAGAGCTTGGCTGAGATCAAAGAACGCATTCGCAAAGAGCAGCAAAAGGCGAAGAAGCCTGCGATTCCACCAGAGTTGCTCAACACGGCCAACAGCTACGAAGACAAAGTGGGCGTCGTACGCATGGTGGTGCAAGCCGACCAGAGCCGCGTGGCCTCTGTCATTCGCGGCATGATTCAAGTGGGCAAGTAATTCATGCTCGACTTTGCGCACGAAGTTCAAACCGCGCTGCCCAAGCTGCGCACCCCCGAGCCGCAACGCAGCGGCACCTTGGTGCGCTTGGTGGGCCTGACGTTGGAGACACGCGGCATCATGGCCCCCTTGGGGGCGTGCTGCGAAGTGATTGGCCAGCAAGGCCATCGTGTCGAAGCAGAGGTGGTGGGCTTCAACGACAAAACGCTCTACCTCATGCCCTTCACCGACCCTGTGGGGGTGGGCCCTGGGGACACCGTGCGTGTGATGAGCAACTCAGGTCAAGTGAACTTGGGCAACGAACTGCTTGGTCGTGTGTTGGATGGTCGTGGTGTGCCGATTGACGGCAAGCCCATGCCCCATTTGCCTGACCAACTCAGTTTGTTGGGCTGTCCGCTCAACCCGATGGAACGCGGACCGATTGAAGAAATTTTGGATGTGGGCGTCAAAGCCATCAACGGCGCTTTGACCATTGGTCGTGGCCAGCGCATTGGTTTGGTGGCGGGTTCTGGTGTGGGTAAGAGTGTGCTTTTGGGCATGCTCACACGCTTTACCAAAGCCGACATCGTGGTGATCGGTTTGATCGGTGAACGTGGCCGCGAAGTGCAGGCCTTCATTCACGAGTCCTTGGGCGAAGAAGGTTTGGCCAAATCCGTGGTGATTGCCGCCCCCGCCAACGTGTCGCCTGTGCTGCGCCTCAAGGCCACACACATGACCCATGTGATTGCGGAGTACTTCCGTGACCAAGGCAAAAACGTCTTGATGCTGTGCGACAGCTTGACCCGTGTCGCCCACGCGCAGCGAGAAATTGGCTTGGCCATTGGCGAGCCACCCACCGCCAAAGGCTACCCACCTTCGGTGTTTGCCTTGCTGCCCAACTTGATTGAGCGTGGTGGCGTCGGTCGTCATGGCCATGGCTCCATCACCTCGATTTACACCGTGCTCGCCGAGGGCGATGACGGCAACGACCCGATTGTGGACATTGCACGTGCCTCGCTCGACGGGCAGGTGATGTTGTCGCGCCGCTTGGCCGACCAAGCGCATTACCCCGCGATTGATTTGAACGGTTCCATCTCGCGTGTGATGCAAACCTTGGTGAACTCGGATGAATTGAAGCAGTCCAACAAACTGCGTCGCCTGTGGTCGGTCTACCAACAAAACGCGGACCTTGTGCAAGTGGGCGCGTACGAGGCAGGTTCCAACCCCGAGTTGGATGAAGCCATTCGCATTCGCGAGCAGATGGTGGACTTCTTGCGCCAAGACATGGACCAGGGCGAAGACTACGCCATGACGCGTAGCCGCTTGAGCCAGATGCTGTCATGAAGCCCCGTGCCGCATGGCCCGTGCTGGCCAAGAAAGCCAAAGAGAAATGCGATGAAGCGCTCGCAGAACTCAAAAAAGCGCGTGACCGTGTGGCGCACTTAGAGCAAAGCCGAGCGCGTATGCAGACGCTGTATGCCGACTACGTGGCGCGCAGCAAAGAAGCCGAGAGCCGCTCGCACAGCATGGCACAGACGTTGAACTTTCGAGGTTTCATGCAGCAGCTACAAGGCCTGATCGCGCGCGTGAACCTCGACATGAATGAAGCGCAGCATGCGGTCGAAGTCAAACGCTTGGCGCTGAAAGCCGCCGAACAAAAACGCATCCAAATGGACACGCTGGTGGAGCAAGACCTCAAGGCCGTGCGTGAGTACCACCGCAAGCGTGAACAAAAAGAGATGGACGCCGCAGGCGTCACGCTCTACAACCTCAAGCACTAAACAGCGGCGTGTACCCAACCTGCTTGCAGCCAATGCCAGTAGTTGGGTTTGAAGGCCCAAGGCATCCAAGTGGTTTGGGTCTCCGGTGCAAACACATGCCCAGTGAGGTGGTCTTGCCACACATCTTTGGCGCCCACGGTCGCCAGTAGTTTTTGTGAAAACGCCGGTGCCAAGCCCTGCTTGGCTGCGATGTGGTGGCTCCACACATTCAAGCCCGCAGGCAGCAAGCGGCCATCGGTCGGCCCTGACCAAACATCGTGCAAGCTGCCCCAGTGGCGCGCTTTGAGTGTGGTCTTGAGCTCGCCCAATTCACGTTCCACGCGGGCTTCATCGCGCACGCGGTAGCGGTGTTGGCCCAACACGTTGTCAAACCACACACAGGCGTCTGGATGCTCTTGCAAGATCTCGGGCAAGCAAAGCAAAGCGTCTTCTCGGTGGTGTTGCACGGTGATGCCCTGTGCCGCCAGTGCAGGGCCATGACGCACGTTGAACAGCCAGGCTGCCAAAGGGTCAATGTCATAAGCGTCGATGCGCTTGAAACGGGTCAACCAACTTGGCGGCATCATCCAACCCGCACTGCCACCGATCAAGAGCAGATGCTCAGATTTGGGATCGATCTGTGCAAAAAACTGCGCGAGTAGTTGCACAGTGGGCTGCCAACGTTTGTGCGAGTAATAGGCATGGATGTGCCAGTTCAGCCCGCCTGTGCCGCCTGCGTGGAGCAGGTCACGCATGAAGCCCAATGCGTTTGACCAAGCCATGGGATTTAGCAAACCAAACGCATGATTTTGAAAATGGGTGTGTCGGGCGGAACAGGCTCGAACGCGCCAATCACGCCTTCGGTCGACAAGGTCTCGCCGCTCAAACGCACCCCGGTGTGGTACGACAAGGAGAGGGTGCGCACCGTTTGGTCTTTGCAGTCGAACTCCATCTGCATGCGGGTGGACTTGAAGGTCTTGCCTGTGGGGGCATGCACTTTGGGTTGGCGGTAGTCCAACAGGGTCCAAGCCTTGCGGTGGTCGCCAGAGGTGGTGATGTTGTCGGTGTCGACATAAAAGGTGCCGACTTCAAACAAACCAAGAGCGGTCCATTGGTTGGCATGTGCCAAATGACCCGTCAGCAAAACACTGGCGAGGAAAAGAGCTTTGAGGTGTTGCATGAATTGACTATACCCCCCAGAAGCTGGCACGTGGCTTGCAATACCTCTGCAGATAGGCACGTCCAGTGTCAAAAAACCGTCATTGCGCACAGGAAAAACATCATGCAAAGTTTCGATTGGGGTCAATTCATCGCCAGCACCTTCAGTGTGTTGTTGTTGCTCGTGGGCGCATTGTGGTGGGTCAAACGCAGCCGTGGCTTTGCAGCCAACGGCGGTGAAGACAAACGCATCAAAGTCTTGGAGGCCTTGCCACTGAGCTTGAAGCACAAGATGGTGCTCATTCAAGTCGACAACCAAATGGTGTTGACCAGCGTCAGCCCGGCAGAGGTGAAAACACTGCATGCCTGGGTGCAGGAGGCGAGCCATGCTGCGTAAGCCCATCACCAAAAAAATTCTGTACGTCATCTTGGGCCTGCTCTTGTTGGCCTTGGCCACCTTGCCCATGATGGCGCACGCGCAAGGCATTCCGTTGGTCAACGTCAGCGGCGGCAAAGGCGGTCAGCAGTACAGCATGAGCCTGCAATTGCTGGGCTTGATGACAACGCTGACGCTGTTGCCCTCCATGCTGTTGATGATGACGTCGTTTGTGCGCATCATCATCGTGCTCTCCATCTTGCGTCAAGCCATTGGCACCGCACAAACACCGCCTAACACTGTCTTGGTCGGCTTGGCACTGTTTCTCACCTTCTTCATCATGTCGCCTGTGTTTGAGTCGGTCTACAAAGACGCGCTCGGCCCCTACATGAACGGCAACCTCGACTTCGACAAAGCCTTGATCAAAGCCGAAGTGCCTGTGCGCGACTTCATGACCAAACAAACCCGTGAAGACGACATTGCCATGTTCATGCAAATCGCCAACCGCCGCGAGCTGGATGACGCCACTCAGGTGCCCTTCACCACGCTCATGCCGGCCTTCATCACCTCTGAGATCAAGAGCGCGTTCACGATTGGGTTTCTGATTTACATCCCGTTTGTGGTGATCGACTTGATCGTTGCCAGCGTGTTGATGTCGATGGGCATGATGATGCTCTCGCCCATGATCATTTCGATGCCGATCAAGCTCATGCTGTTCGTGCTGATTGACGGTTGGACGCTGTTGATGGCCTCGCTTGCCAACAGCTTTGTGTTTTAAGGAGTCGCAGCATGGATAGCGCAGCAGTTGTAGATTTGGCCCGTCAAGCCCTGTGGATGACCATGATCATCTCTGGCCCCTTGTTGGCGGTGGGTTTGATTGTGGGTTTGGTGGTGGGTATTTTCCAAGCCGCCACCTCGATCAACGAACAGACCTTGAGCTTCATTCCCAAAATTTTGGCCGTGGGTTTGACCATGTCCTTGGCTGGCGGCTGGATGATCAACACCATGGTGGACTACACCAAGAGCATCTTCACCCGTATTCCTAGCTTGTTCATGTAAGCACGCTTCACCATGAACGCCTCGCTCATTGAAATCCTAGACAAGTTTTTGGTCGTCATTTGGCCCATGCTTCGCTTGTCTGCGTTTTTGGCGTTCACGTCTATTTTTTCAATCCGTGCTGTCAACATCCGCATTCGCATTTCGTTGGCATTTGCGATGGCATTCTTTGTCACACAGCACATCGAAATCCCCAAGATCGACCCTGTCACCGCCGAAGGCTTGATGGAAATTTCCCGCCAAATTTTGATCGGCCTGACCATGGGCTTGGTGTTTCAAGTCGCCTCGGCCGCTTTGGTGGTTGCCGGTCAGGCCATGTCAGGCTCTATGGGCTTGTCGATGGCCAACATGGTCGACCCCAATATGGGCAGCGTGCCTGTGCTGTCTCAGATGTTCAACATCATGGGTACCCTCATTTTCTTGGGCATGGGCGGGCATTTGATTGTGTTTGGCTTGGTGATCGAGTCGTTCAAACTGTTGCCGATTGGACAACCCTTTTTCAGCCAAGACATGTTGGCCAAGATGATCAACTGGAGCGCCATGATGTTCTTGGGCGCGTTGCTGATCGCGTTGCCCGTGATGATGACCTTGTTGTTCATCAACATCGGCCTTGGCTTTGTCGCGCGTGCAGCGCCGAGCTTGAATATTTTTACCGTGGGTTTTCCTGCGCTGATCTTGACGGGTTTCATCGTCATGGTGTTCTCGATGGGCAACAACGTGGCCCGCATTGATTGGGTATGGACGCAAGCTTTCATGATGCTGCGTTCGTATTTGGGAGGCTGACATGTCGGAAGAAAGCGGCCAAGACAAAACCGAAGAACCGACGGCGCAGCGGTTGAAAAAAGCCCGTGAAGACGGGCAAATCGCGCGTTCACAAGAACTGGCCCCTGCGGCCATGATGGTCATTGCCACGCTGTTTTTCACCATGATGGGGCAGCACATCTTCACCCGCATGAGCGGCCTGTTCAAGCAGCAGTTGCAGTTTGATCGGCGCATCACCGACAAGGCCGAGTTGCTGCCAGCGATTTTTGGCAGTTCGGTGGTCGATGGCTTTTTGATCGTGTTGCCATTGCTCGCCATTCTTTACGTGATTGCGATTTTGTCCACCACGTTGGCCGGTGGCTTTATCTTCTCACCCAGTTTGATCATGCCCAAGTTCAGCAAGCTCAACCCCATGTCGGGTTTGGCACGCATGTTTGGGCCCGATGCATTTGTCAACTTAGGCAAAGCCTTGCTGAAATTCTTTTTGGTGGGGGCCATCTTGTTGGTCTCGGTGATGAACAACTTGCAAGACCTCACCCACATCTCGCAAATGGACTTGAAGCCAGCCATCCAAGTGGCGGGCACCATCATTGTGGATTCGTGCTTTTGGCTCAGTCTGGGGCTGGTGTTGGTGGCGTTGGTGGATGTGCCTTTGCAACGCCATCAGCTCAACAAAAAGTTGAAGATGACCAAGCAAGAGGTGAAAGACGAGATGAAGAACTCGGAAGGTAACCCCGAGGTCAAAGGCCAAATTCGTCGTCGCCAGCAAGAGATCTTGAACAACAAGATGATGAGCAAGGTCAAAGATGCCGATGTGGTCATCACCAACCCCACACACTTTGCCGTGGCCTTGTCGTACGACCCGATGGGTGACGGTGCGCCGCTCTTGGTGGCCAAGGGGGAAGACCACTTGGCAGCCCGTATTCGTGAAGAAGCCAAAGAGCACAATGTTTATATTTTTGAGGCGCCTTTGCTGGCTCGCGCTTTATACTTCACGACCAAGCTGGATCATCCGATTCCAGAGGCGCTGTACCACGCTGTTGCGCAGGTCATTGCCTATGTGTTCAGCCTGAACCAGTCTTATGGTCGTGGCCAGGAAGTGGTCAAACCATCGCCCACCATTCCAGACGAAATGAAGTTCGACTCGAATGGTGCTTTGATGAACTCTTAAGACCCAAAGTTTGAGCCCGCATGACAGACATCTACCAAAGCCCCGGTGACCGGTTGCGACTTGAAATACTCCTGAAGTCATTGACAGAGGGCAGTATCAATCTCGCCGTCATGAGTCAGCACGACAAGGTGCTGAATTACTACGGAAGCTTGTTTGAAGAACGTTTGCGCTCCAAGGGCGAGACGCACATCGAGTGGTGTAACTCGACCAACTCCGAGTTGTTGGTCAACAAGTTCAATGAAATCCTGTCTGAGATCACGCTCGACCAAGCGCTGGAGAAAGACAAAAAACACGCACCACGCCGCTTTTTGCTGTTTCGCGATTCGGTCTTGATGCAAGACTTTGAGTTGCAGCTGTTGGCGCGTTTGGTCAATGGGTTTCCTGCGGGCAACATCAGCGTGATTTTGCTCATCAACAGTGCGGGCAACTACCAAAGCAAGGTTGAAGCGTTTGGCAAAAACTTGATCAAGTGGGAAGTGGAAGCCGAGGCTGGCGAAGCCAAACAAAAACTCACCGACTGGGTGGCTGTGACGCCTGAGCCTGAGCCGCCACAGATTGAACCGACCTTTCACCCTGAACCACCCACCTTGAGCGATGAGGTGGTGCCGGTTTCTAAGCTGTTGAACATTCCGGCCAAGACTGCATGGCGTGTGCCTGGCTTTGGCAAAAAAGAAGAGCCTAAGCTGGCACCCGAGCCGTTGCCCGCGTTTGTTCCCCCCATCGCTGAACCTGTGGTTGCGACCCCTGCAGCGCCTGCTGCGGCGCCTGCCCCTGCGCCTTCGTGGGTGGCCAACGACATGTCGCGTGAGCCTGTGATGCAAGCGTCCTCGCTGGCCCCTGCATCGGATGCTGATTTGTTCAAACCCGCACCACGACCCTCCCGCGCGGGGTGGGTCTTGTTGGTGTTGCTGACCTCCTTGGCCGCGTTTGGGTGGATGTACCAAGACATGCTCACCCAAGAGCTGGAGTCGCTGAAAAAATACCTACTCAAAGGCACGCCTGCTGTGGCAGCGCCACAAGAGGCCGCCAGTGCCGAAGCCGCTGCAGCGGCTGCATCTGCTGCCAGCGCCGAGGCGTTGGCAGCCGCCGAGTTGGCAGCCTCTGTGGCCGAGCAAGCCGCCCGCGTGGCGAGCCAAGCGCAAGATGTTGCCTCGGCGGCGAGTGCTGCTGCATCAGCGGCGGTTGCGCCTGTGGCGGCGGCGGCATCTGAACCCGCAGCTGCGGCATCTGAGCCAGTCCCCGCTAAGAAAAAGGCGGAAACCCCCAAACCTGAGGCAAACGCAGACGAAGCTTGGGTGGACCAACTGCCCGCCAATGCCTATGTGGTGCAACTCGCCGCCATGGACACCCAAGAAGACATGCGTAGCTTCCAACGCAGCAACGCGGCGTATGCCAAAGCGCGCATCTTGCGTGCGAAACAAAAGGATTCGGGCAAGCGGTATTACATTTTGGTGGCTGGACCTTTTGAAAACAAAGCTCAAGCCGATGCTTTTATGCAATCCAACCCGTTGTTGAGCAAAGGGTGGTTGCGTAGCAGCAAGTCCATGAAAACTCAATTTACCAAGCCCTGAGCGCACAGCTAGGAACGACGCATGAGCCAACCCCACGAACAGCCTACGCCAGAGACCCTTCATGTGTCGGATGGAATTCATCCCGAGGCTGCGCCCTTTGAGCACGGCTACCAACCTGAGACCTTGCCCAAAATTCAGGTGCCAGACTTGCCTGAAGATGCGCAAGGCTTGACAGCCGAAGCTTTGGCACAAGTGCCCACCTTGACCGAGTTGGTCGATGGTGAGGTGGTGGCACAGGCGCCAGAGAGCGCCGACCCCGCACCGCTGGCGCTGC
>JBEEJP010000075.1:0-8566 GCA_041169125.1 Pseudomonadota bacterium | reverse complement strand
CCACCAAAGTGATCGAGAACGCCGAAGGCGCTCGCACCACACCGTCCATCATTGCGTATCAAGAAGACGGCGAAATTTTGGTGGGCGCCTCGGCCAAACGCCAAGCCGTCACCAACCCACGCAACACCTTGTACGCGGTCAAGCGTTTGATCGGTCGCAAGTTCAGCGAAAAAGAAGTTCAAAAAGACATCGACTTGATGCCCTACACCATTGCCAAAGCCGACAACGGCGACGCATGGGTGGAAGTGCGCGGCAACAAGTTGGCCCCGCCTCAAATCAGCGCTGAAATTCTGCGCAAGATGAAGAAAACCGCCGAAGACTACCTCGGCGAAGAAGTGACAGAAGCCGTCATCACGGTGCCCGCCTACTTCAACGACGCCCAACGCCAAGCCACCAAAGATGCTGGCCGCATCGCGGGCTTGGATGTCAAGCGCATCATCAACGAACCTACCGCAGCTGCTTTGGCTTTCGGCTTGGACAAAACCGAAAAAGGCGATCGCAAAATTGCGGTGTATGACTTGGGTGGTGGTACGTTTGACGTGTCGATCATCGAAATCGCCGATGTCGATGGCGAAAAACAATTCGAAGTGTTGTCGACCAACGGCGATACGTTCTTGGGCGGTGAAGACTTCGACCAACGCATCATCGACTTCATCATTGCCGAGTTCAAGAAAGAATCTGGCGTTGATTTGTCCAAAGACGTGTTGGCCTTGCAGCGCTTGAAAGAAGCGGCAGAGAAAGCCAAGATCGAGTTGTCCTCGTCTGCGGCCACCGACATCAACTTGCCTTACATCACGGCTGACGCCACAGGTCCTAAGCACTTGAACATCAAACTCAACCGTGCCAAGTTGGAGCAACTGGTGGACGAGTTGATCGAGCGCACCATTGCCCCTTGCCGCACCGCCATCAAAGATGCGGGCGTGTCGGTGGGCGACATTGACGACGTG
This sequence comes from Pseudomonadota bacterium, assembly GCA_041169125.1. Classification (GTDB taxonomy): domain Bacteria; phylum Pseudomonadota; class Gammaproteobacteria; order Burkholderiales; family Burkholderiaceae_C; genus Limnohabitans. The sequence continues at coordinate 7,619 of JBEEJP010000075.1, read as the reverse complement.
ATCTTGGTGGGCGGTATGAGCCGCATGCCCAAGGTGCAAGACAAGGTCAAAGAATTCTTCGGCAAAGAGCCACGCCGTGACGTGAACCCCGACGAAGCCGTGGCCGTGGGCGCTGCGATCCAAGGTCAAGTGTTGTCAGGCGACCGCACCGACGTGTTGTTGCTCGACGTGACACCTTTGTCTTTGGGCATCGAAACCCTGGGTGGCGTGATGACCAAGATGATCGCCAAGAACACGACCATCCCCACGAAGTTTGCACAAACCTTCTCCACCGCCGAAGACAACCAACCTGCCGTGACCATCAAGGTCTACCAAGGCGAGCGCGAAATGGCGTCTGGCAACAAGAGCTTGGGCGAGTTCAACCTCGAAGGCATTGCGCCTGCCGCACGTGGCACACCACAAATTGAAGTGTCGTTTGACATTGACGCCAACGGCATCTTGCACGTGGGCGCCAAAGACAAAGCCACGGGCAAAGAAAACAAGATCACGATCAAAGCCAACTCCGGTCTGAGCGAAGACGAAATTCAACAAATGGTGAAAGACGCCGAGTTGAACGCTGCTGAAGACAAGAAGAAGCTCGAAATCGTGCAGTCCCGCAACCAAGCCGACGCCGCTGTGCACAGCGTGAAGAAGAGCTTGGGTGAGCACGGCGACAAGCTCGATGCTGGCGAAAAAGAAGCCATCGAAGCGGCCATCAAGGACGTCGAAGAAGCATTGAAGGGCGACGACAAAGCCGCCATCGATGCCAAGACCGAAGCCTTGATGACAGCCTCGCAAAAGCTGGGCGAAAAAGTCTACGCTGACATGCAAGCCGCACAAGCTGCTGGCGGTGCAGCGCCCGGTGCAGAAGCCAAACCAGCTGACGACAACGTGGTCGACGCTGAAGTGAAAGAAGTCAAAAAAGGCTAATTCCCTGTTCACGTTCTGAGCTGACCTCGCCGCGTTTCGCCTCACCAGGTGAACACGCGGCGAAGTCTTGATCAAGCCCCACATCACACGGCACTGCCACACCATGTCCAAACGCGATTTTTATGAAGTACTCGGCCTGTCCAAAGGTGCGAGCGACGACGAGATCAAAAAGGCTTATCGCAAACTCGCGATGAAGTACCACCCTGACCGCAACCAAGGCGACAAAGCCAAGGATGCAGAGGCACAGTTCAAAGAAGTCAAAGAAGCCTATGAAATGCTCTCAGACCCTGAGAAGCGTGCGGCGTATGACCAATACGGTCACGCAGGCGTGGACCCGAACATGCGTGGCGGACACGGTGGCTTTGGCGGTGCAGGTTTTGGTGAAGCGTTTGGTGACATCTTTGGCGACATCTTTGGCCAGCAACGTCGTGGGCCCGGGGGCCGTCAGGTGTACCGTGGCAACGACCTCAGCTACGCCATGGAAATCACGCTCGAAGAAGCAGCCAATGGCAAGAACGCAGAAATCAAAATCCCCAGCTGGGATGACTGCGAAACTTGCAGCGGCACAGGCGCCAAACCTGGCACATCAGCCAAGACCTGTACCACCTGCCACGGCAGCGGCCAGGTGCAAATGCGTCAAGGCTTTTTCAGCGTGCAGCAAACCTGCCCCCACTGCCGTGGCTCGGGCAAGATCATTCCTGACCCATGCACCAGCTGTCATGGCCAAGGCAAGATCAAGAAGCAAAAAACACTGGAAGTCAAAATCCCCGCAGGCATCGACGACGGCATGCGCATTCGCAGCACGGGCAACGGCGAGCCCGGCACCAACGGGGGACCTCCTGGTGACTTGTTCATCGAGATTCGCGTCAAGAAGCACGACATCTTTGAACGCGATGGCGACGACCTGCATTGCTCAGTGCCCATCAGCTTCACCACAGCCGCTTTGGGCGGTGAAATTCGCGTGCCCACGCTCGCGGGTGAAGCAGCGATTGACATTCCCGAAGGCACCCAAAACGACAAGCAGTTCCGCTTGCGTGGCAAAGGCCTCAAAGGCGTTCGCTCCAGCTTCCCTGGCGACTTGTATTGCCACATCTCGGTGGAGACCCCCGTCAAACTCACCGAGCACCAACGCAAGCTGCTCAAAGAGCTGGACGAGTCCTTGAAAAAGGGCGGCACCAAACATTCTCCTGCTGAGGGGGGATGGGCCGATAAGCTCAAACGCTTTTTCAACTGACGCGCACCGCTGCTGCACTTAGTCCGCAATCGACTCCCACCATTGCGGACCAAACTGCCCTTGCAACCAACTGGTGAAGAGTTTGACTTTGGCGGGAACCAAACGCGGCGAAGGAAACACGGCGTGGACCTCTTGTTGCGGCAAATGCCAATCATCCAGCACGCTCTGCACATCGCGTTTTCTGAGCGCTTCATCGGCCACATAACGTGGCAAGGCTGCGATGCCTAGGCCCTGTCGTGCCGCCATCAACAACATCGACAAATTGTTAGAGCGCAAACGCCCGCGCACGGGCACACTGGCTCGCTTGCCATCACCGCCCGCCAGTTGCCAACGCTCGTCGCCTTGGACCGAGCTGTAAATGAGTGCATCGTGCTTGTTCAAGTCTTGTGGCTTCTTGGGGCGCCCATGCGCTTTGAGGTATGTGGGCGAGGCCACCATCACCCAAGGATTGAGCCCTAAATAAGTGGCCCCCAAGGTCGAATCGGCCAATTTCCCGAGGCGAATCGCCACATCCACGCCCTGCTCCACCAAGTTCACATAACGGTCGTCGCAGTTCAGCTCAATCTGTAGCTGTGGGTTCATGCGCATGAACTCCATCACCAACGGTGCCATCACACGGCGTCCAAACGCGACTGAGCTGCTGATACGCAAAGTACCTTGTGCTTGGGTTTGCAAAAGAGTACCGACCGACTCGGCTTCATCCACATGGTGCCAAATGAGTTTGCACTTGTCGTAATAGAGCAGCCCGATTTCCGTCGGGCTCACGCCGTGCGTCGTGCGATGCAACAGGCGTGCGCCGAGTTGCTTTTCCATGCGGCTGATTTGTTTGGTGACGGCAGGTTGCCCAACACCCGCTTCGGCAGCAGCTTTGCTGAATGAGCCCAAGTCAACGACCCGGACGAAGAGTTTGATCGCTTGAATACGTTCCATTCCCCTATTCCACCATGGAATAAGCATCATGCGCAAGCAAGGTCTTCCAGATCATGCGCCAGAGGAAGAAGATTCGTGCCATTCCATATAGCAATGACTCGAGGAGACTTCGATGGCAAAAATGAAGGCTGCAATGGCCGCCGTGTTGGTGATGGAGAAAGAGGGCATCACCCAAGCGTTTGGTGTGCCGGGGGCCGCCATCAACCCTTTGTACGCACAACTCAGGGAGCGCGGCACGATTGGTCACATCTTGGCGCGCCATGTCGAGGGTGCATCGCACATGGCTGAGGGCTTTACCCGCGCCAAAGCGGGCCACATCGGCGTGTGCATTGGCACCTCGGGCCCTGCAGGCACCGACATGATCACCGGCTTGTATTCAGCACAAGCAGACTCCATCCCTATCTTGTGCATCACGGGCCAAGCGCCTCGTGCGCGCTTGCACAAGGAAGATTTTCAAGCGGTAGACATCGCATCCATTGCTAAGCCTGTGACCAAGTGGGCCACGACGGTTCTTGAACCCGCTCAAGTGCCAGGCGTGTTCCAGCAAGCGTTTCATTTGATGCGCTCGGGTCGTCCAGGGCCGGTGTTGATCGATTTGCCGTTTGATGTGATGCAAACCGAGATCGATTTCGACATCGACACCTATGAACCCCTGCCCGTCTACAAACCCAGCGCCACACGCAAGCAAATCGAAAAAGCCATGGACATGCTCTGCACCAGCGAGCGCCCTTTGATCGTGGCAGGCGGCGGCATCATCAATGCCGATGCCAGTGAGTTGTTGGTGGAATTCGCCGAGACCATGGGCATCCCGGTCATTCCCACGCTCATGGGTTGGGGCAGCATCGCGGACGATCACCCTTTGATGGCGGGCATGTGCGGCTTGCAAACCAGCCACCGCTACGGCAATGCCAATTTATTGGAGAGCGACTTCGTGTTGGGCATCGGCAACCGTTGGGCCAACCGCCACACCGGTTCACCCGAGGTGTATTGCAAAGGCCGCCGCTTCATCCACGTGGACATTGAGCCGACCCAAATTGGCCGGGTATTTGCACCCGACTACGGCATCGTCTCAGACGCCAAGGCTGCTTTGACGTTGTTTGTCGAAGTGGCGCGCGAACGCCGACAACTCAACACCCTGCCCGATTGGAGCCGTTGGCACAATGCCTGCGCCGAGCGCAAGCGTTCGGTGGCTTATTTGCGTAAAACCAATTTCGACAGCGTGCCCATGAAGCCGCAGCGCGTTTACCAATGCATGAACAACGCATTTGGACGCGACACCACCTATGTGTCCACCATTGGTTTGAGCCAAATTGCAGGCGCACAGTTTTTGCATGTCTACCACCCACGACACTGGATCAACTGTGGCCAAGCCGGTCCTTTAGGTTGGACCGTTCCCGCCGCTTTGGGCGTGCGTGCCGCCGACCCAACGCGTGAGATCGTGGCTTTGTCTGGTGACTACGACTTTCAATTCATGATCGAAGAGCTGGCCGTGGGCGCGCAATTCAAATTGCCCTACATCCACATTTTGGTCAACAACAGTTACCTCGGTTTGATCCGCCAATCCCAGCGCGGCTTCTCCATGGACTACTGCGTGCAGCTTGGCTTTGAAAACATCAACGCCGACAGCCAAGACCCCGCTGCGCAGGGCTATGGCGTCGATCACGTCAAGGTGGTTGAAGGTCTGGGCTGCAAGGCCATTCGCGTCATGCGTCAAGAAGAGATGGCCCCAGCCATTGAACAAGCCCGTCAATGGATGAGCGAGCACCGTGTGCCCGTCGTGATCGAAGTGATCTTGGAGCGTGTCACCAACATCGCCATGGGCACTGAAATCGACAACATCACCGAGTTCGAAGAACTGGCCGGCAAAACCGCCGATGCACCCACGGCCACTGCAGTCTCCATGCTCGACTGAAGTTCAAAACACATTTGTAAGAAAGCTTTTTAAACATGCCTCAATTTGCCGCCAACCTCACCATGCTCTTCACAGAGCTACCGTTCCTAGACCGCTTCGCCGCTGCGCGTCAAGCAGGCTTCAAGGCGGTGGAGTTCTTGTTTCCGTACGCTTGGCCTGCGAAACAAATCAAGGATTTGCTCGACACCCATCAATTGAAGCTGGTCTTGCACAACCTGCCCGCAGGCGACTGGGAGGCAGGCGAACGCGGCATCGCTTGCCACCCCAACCGCATGCAGGAGTTTCGTCAAGGCGTAGAACAAGCCATTGTTTACGCCAACACCTTGGGCGTGAAACAACTCAACTGCCTGATCGGCAAGTTGCCCAGCGACGCCGGCCGTTTGCAGATCGATCAAACCGTGATTGAAAACTTGCGCTTTGCAGCCGCTGCATTGCACAAGCACGACATCGCCTTGTTGATAGAGCCGATCAACACGTTTGATATCCCAGGCTTTTATCTGAGCCACACCCAACAAGCGCTTGATCTGATCGAAAAAATCGGGGCAGACAACCTGTTTGTGCAATACGACATCTATCACATGCAACGCATGGAAGGTGAAATCGCAGCAACGCTGAGCAAACACCTCCCTCGCATTCGCCATGTCCAACTGGCTGACAACCCCGGACGCAATGAGCCTGGCACGGGCGAGCTGAACTACCGCTTTTTGTTTCAGCACCTCGACGCCATTGGCTACACCGGCTGGATTGGCTGCGAATACAAGCCTCTGGGCAAAACCGAAGACGGCTTGGGCTGGATTCACACACTCACACACTAAAGGGAGCATGCAATGAGCAACAAAGACATCAAAGTTGGTTTTATTGGCCTGGGCATCATGGGTGCACCGATGGCCGAACACCTGATGAAGGCAGGCTACAAGATCTTCACCCACACACATGGCAAAACACCCACCACCTTGGTCGAAGGCGGCGCGACACTGTGCGTCACCAACAAAGGGGTGGCCGAGCGTGCCGACATCATCATCGTGATGGTGCCCGACACCCCACACGTGGAAGAAGTCTTGTTCGACGCCGATGGTGTGGCCGCTGGCCTCAAGCCCGGCAAGGTCGTGGTGGACATGAGCTCCATTTCGCCCATCGCCACCAAAACGTTTGCGGCCAAGATTCGCGCCTTGGGCTGCGAGTACTTGGACGCACCGGTGTCCGGCGGCGAAGTTGGCGCTAAAAACGCCACGCTCTCCATCATGGTGGGCGGCAAATCAGAGACCTTCGACACGGTGAAACCCTTGTTCGAATGCATGGGCAAAAACATCACCCTCGTCGGCGAAGTCGGTGACGGTCAAACCGCCAAAGTGGCCAATCAAATCATCGTGGCGCTCAATATCGAAGCGGTGGCAGAAGCTTTGCTATTTGCAGCCAAAGCAGGTGCGGACCCGGCCAAAGTGCGACAAGCCTTGATGGGCGGATTTGCCTCCAGCAAAATTTTGGAAGTGCATGGCGAGCGCATGGTCAAACGCACGTTTGACCCCGGTTTTCGCATTGAGCTGCACCAGAAAGACCTGAACCTCGCGTTGAGCACAGCCCGAACATTGGGCCTGTCTTTGCCCAATACCGCAACGGCACAAGAGCTGTTCAATGCTTGTGCCGCCCACGGAGGCAAAGCCTGGGACCACTCGGCGATGGTTCGCGCGTTGGAGAAGTTGGCCAACTTTGAAATCGGCGCCAGCACATGAGAACTCGCCAAGACCGCTTGATGCGTGACATGTTCGCTGCCGCGATTGCGAGTGCGCAGCCTCGGGTGTGCATTCCCAATGCCCTTCCCGATCCCAGCGAGGTCAAAGGCAAGCTGGTGGTCATTGGTGCAGGCAAAGCGTCAGCAGTCATGGCACAAGTGGTCGAGCAACATTGGAAAGGGCCATTGCAAGGTTTGGTGGTGACGCGCTATGGCTATGGCGCAAACTGCCAACACATTGAGATTGTCGAGGCCGCACATCCGGTGCCAGACGCCAAAGGCCTGCAAGCCGCGCAACGCATGTTGGCCTTGGTCCAAGGCTTAAGCCCTGACGATGTGGTGCTCAGCTTGATTTCGGGCGGTGGCTCAGCCCTGCTGCCATTGCCGCTGCCCGGCCTGACCTTAGAAGACAAGCAACAACTCAACCGCGCCTTGTTGGCCAGTGGCGCCAGCATCAGTGAGATGAACACGGTGCGCCGCCACCTCTCTGCCATCAAAGGCGGACGTCTGGCGAGAGCTTGTCAACCGGCACGCGTCATCACCTTGTTGATTTCAGACATCCCCGGTGACCATGCGATCGATATCGCCTCAGGCCCGACCTTGCCTGATCCCACCACCTGTGAAGACGCATTGGCGATTTTGAAACGCTATCGCATCCAACTGGATGCTCGCGTTTTACAGGTGCTCAAATCTGGCCAAGGCGAATCCGTCAAACCGCCTCAGTTACCCATCCAAGCCCGTGACGTGCGCATGGTTGCCACGCCCAAGCAAGGCTTGATGGCGGCTGCCGAATTGGCCCGCGCACAGGGCTATCACGCCTACATCTTGAGCGATGCCATGGAAGGTGAAGCACGTGAAGTCGGCAAAGTTCTTGCCGCCTTGGCGTTGCAGACCACCACCGAATG